>NZ_JBVIHP010000004.1:219186-247449 GCF_055570235.1 Streptomyces sp. NPDC031274
AGGGGCGCCCCGCTCCGCCCCCCCCCCACCCCCCCCCCCCCACCCCCCCCCCACCCCCCCCCCCCCCCCCCCCCCCCCCCCCCCCCCCCCCCCCCCCCCCGCCGGTGTGTCTGCTCTGTTCGATTGTCATGCCCGAGCCGTCGCCCCGAGTCGGACGGCGCCGGGCGCTCTCGCGCGGCCTTGGCTAGCTTTCGGCCAGGATGTGCGAGAGCTCCGTATCCAGATCGAAGTGGCGGTGTTCCGTGCCGGGAGGCACGGCCGCATCGGTGCGCTTCAGGAACGATTCAAGAGCCCGCGCCGGGGCCTCGAGCAGAGCCTCACCCTCGGGGGAGCTCAGGGCGATGCAGACAACACCCTGACCGTGGCTCCGGGACGGCCAGACTCGGACGTCGCCGGTACCGGTGGGCCGGTGCAGGCCCTCGGCGAGGAGGTCGCGGGCGAACACCCATTCGACGGTTTCCTCGGCTCCGGTGTGGAAGGTGGCGTGCACGGCGTAGGGATCGGCCGTGTCATACCGCAGTCCTGCGGGGACAGGCAGTGAGGACTCGCTCGACACAACGAGGCGCAGGTGCAGCTCGCAGCTGACCGTGGTGTTCATAAGCGCCAGGGCCTTTCGCTCAGTGTGCGCTCGGGGATTCGCACGTCGGCGAAATCGACATGCCACCTACGGTGTCGTTGTAAACCCCTCTGAGGGTTTTGGGTGTCTTTAGGTAGCTCGTTCGGCGGGTTGTTTGTTCGGCGCGTACGGCCATTCCGGTGATGGGTTTCCGTCCGGTAGGGTTTGGCCGTATGAATACGGGGAGTAACGAGCCGGAGGTTGCCGAAGCAATCACCGGCACGAAGGACGAACAGCCGCTCGGATCGCGTGCGCCGGAGTTCATCCAGGCCCGCAAGGCGCTGCACCTCAGCTGGCAGGTGGGCGTGTTCATCGTCGGCCTCGCGGTGGTTGTCGCGGGCATCATCATGCTGCCGCTGCCCGGGCCGGGCTGGCTCGTGATCTTCGGTGGAATGGCGATCTGGGCGACCGAGTTCGTCTGGGCTCAGCTGGTCCTTCGCTGGACGAAGCGGAAGGTCACCGAGGCGGCGCAGCGTGCGCTCGACCCCGAGGTGCGCCGCCGGAACATCATCTTGACGACCGTCGGTCTGGTGATCATCGCCGTGCTCGTCGGGATCTACGTCTGGAAGTTCGGCTTCGAGATGCCATGGAAGATCAAGGAGTGACCTCCGGGTGACTCCACGGCGGTCGGAGGCACCCGCTGACATGCGGTAATGTTCTCCGTGCGCCCGGGGCGATTAGCTCAGTGGGAGAGCGCTTCGTTCACACCGAAGAGGTCACTGGTTCGAACCCAGTATCGCCCACCCCGGAACTGCGGCCCGAAGGCTTTAAGCCTTCGGGCCGCAGTCGTATTGGCTCGATTTCCCGTGCGGCGCAAGAGAATTGATGCCCCGTCGGCTGAGATGTGGCAAAGGCGGGTCAGTGCATTCTGCCGAGAACGTCCCGGACCCGGCGCGCGTCGCGCATACGCTGTTCGTACGTCGCGCCTATGGCAAGAAGCAGGAGTCCGGCGAGCGCGGGCGGCAGCCAGCGCGGCAGGGCGTCCACCACTTGGACGATGTAGGGCGCGAGTTCGTGCAGCGCGACCAGAGCGAGTACCGCGCCGCCGAGCGTGAGCGGAGCCTGCAGCCCGTGCCGGGCACCCACCAGAGTGATCAGCAGGGCCGCCGCGCCGAGAAGGAGCGGACGCTGCCAGTGCGCGTCGCTCCAGGCGGCGACGAGGCTCGGCAGGAGCGTCGCCGTGAGGCCGGGGCCGTAGGCCGTCCAGGAGGACGTCTCCGGTACGCGGCGCAGCCGTAGCGCGCCGATCAGGAGCGCGGGGACGGTGACCGGCAGGGTGTAGGCCTCCGGGGTGTCCACGTTCCAGGCGGCCAGGCGTACCCAGGTCGCCAGGAGGAACAGCGCCCCGGCCGCGTACCCGACAGGGCGGCGGTCCGTGCGGAGCGCGGTCCCCGCGGCGATGACACCGCCGAGCGCGAGGGCCAGGGCGAGGGTCGTCGCGTGCTCCGCGGTGAGGACGACGGCGAGTACGCCCGCGAGCGCCCCGGCGATCTCGACCGGCAGCGTCAGCGGATGCCGGCCGAGCCGGGCCGCGACGAGGGCGCCGAGCGCCGGGACGGCGAGCACCAGGAGCCCCGTGTGATCCACTCGCAGGTCCAGGGCGGCCCCCGAGGCGCAGGCGAGCGCGGTGGCGTACGCGATCGTGGCGCAGGCGGTGGTGGCTGCCACGCCCGCAGTGGCCTCCGGCCGGCGGGCGGCGAGCACGGTCGCCGCCAGCGACAGCGCTGCCAGAGCGCTGAATGTGCCGAGGGTGGCCTCAGCGCTGGCCAGCGCCAGGAACGCGGCACTCACCGAGGTCGCGACGGCCAGGCTCAACGAGGTGAGGGCAACCGTCTTCGATCCCACGCGCGACGCGACGGCGAGCAGGGCGGCGGTGAGCGCGACGTACGCCGCCACTCCAGCCGCGTAGGGGAGTTGGAGCGCCGACGGGAGGATGAGGGCGGCGGCCCAGGCGAGAGCCAGGGCGCCGGAGCGGACGGTGCCGGGGTGGTCCGGCCGCCGGGCGGCAGGGTCGGCGGGTGCCGCGGCCCTGGGCAGGAGCCGGGGTGCCGTGACCAGGGTCCCGGCGACGACCGCGAGGACGAGCGAGGCCACGGCGGGGTGCTGCACGGGCAGTCCGGACACAGAGGTGGCGTCACCCATGCCGTCCGGCGCACCCGACCACACCTTCCCGGCCCAACGCGCGGGCCCGGCAAGGGCGGAGACGAGCGCGGGCAGCGTCCACAGCGCCGCCAGCGCGTGCACCAGGAGCGCCGACCCGGCGATCCCGCGCAGGACAGGGCGGGGCAAGGCGGTGCGTACGACCGCCAACAGTGCGACGGCGCACGCCAGATAGCAGGGAACCGTCCACGCGGCGGGGAGCGTCTCGCGCAGCACGCCACCGGCCCCGGCCACCACGAGCAGACCTCCCGCGAACGCCGCACCCGACGCCTGCGGAGGTTCCGTGATCAGCCACGCAGCCACCAGCGCGATCGCCGCCGCAAGGATCAGGAGCCCGCTCGCCCGCGCCGCGTCGGGCAGATCCGCGGCCGCCCAGGACAGGTGGCCGGCGCCCATGGCGCCCCACAGGCCCGCGGCGCAGGCGCCGACGGTCGCGATGACGCGTACGCCCGCGTCGCCGACCCGCAGCGCGACGGCGACGTCGAACGCCGCCGTCACCAGGAGAGCCGCCACCGTCGCGTGGTCGCCCGCGTCCACGGCTCGCGCCCAGAGGAACAAGGGGAGTTGCGCGGTCGCCACGGCCAGCGGCAGAGGCAGCCGCAGCTCGCGGAACGCCAGGCCGTACGCGGCCCACAGCGCGGCGAGCACGGCGGACGCCGCCGCCGCATAGCCGATGCCGTCGGCCTGAGGCAGGGCGACGGCATGAACGGCGTACGCGTCCAGGACGGTCAGGGCCAGGCCGAGCGCGCCCACCGTCTCCGCCGTCGCACGCAGCTTCCGGCGCAGCAGCGGCGCGGGCACGCCCAGCGCCGTCAGCGTCACGGCCGCGAGGACGGCGCTGCGCCCGCCGATGCCCAGGTGCCCCCAGCTCACCAGCGTGAAGGCGATCGCCGCGATCGTCAGCAGGATGCCGCCCAGCGTGAGCAGCACGTTCTGCACGTTCGGCGCAGCGGCCTCGGGGGCGCGGACCGGCCGCGGAGGAGCGGGAGCGGGCCCGGCCGCCGTCTGGAGGGCGCCGAGCAGCCAGGCGCGGCGCCGCAGCAACTGCGTCCTGCGCGCGTCGAGTCGACGCAGCTCCAGATCGAGGATGCGGAGCTCCTCGGCCGGGGGCGGAATGTTCGTCATGTCGGTGGAGTGTGGTCCAGGACACTGCGGCGGGCATCGGTTCGGATACTCAGTACGTACTCAGATCGGCCTCCTACCGGCAGACTCGGTCCATGGACTGGAGCCACTACCGTTTCCGCAGCGTCTGGAACGTACCCGCGCCGACCGCCGACGTGTACGCCGTCCTCGAACGCGCCGAGGACTATCCGGCATGGTGGCCACAGGTGCGCGAGGTGGCGCCCGTGGACGAGCACACCGGCACCGCGCGCTTCCGCTCCTTCCTGCCGTACGACCTGCTCGTCACCGGGGAGGAACGGCGCCACGACCCGGAGGCCGGGATCCTGGAGGTCGCGATGACCGGGGATCTGGAAGGCTGGGCGCGGTGGACCGTCACGACGGTGCCCGGCGGGACGCGTGCGGTCTACGACCAGGAAGTAGTGGTGCGCAAACCACTGATGCGACGCCTCGCCGTTCCCGGGAGACCCGTCTTCCTCCTCAACCACGCGGTGATGATGCGCGCGGGCGAGCGGGGCCTGAAGGCGCACCTCAGGCGGGGCTGACGGCTCTCGCGGAAGCGGTTTGAAGGAAACCCGCGAAGACCTGTATTGTTCAGTCCGTTCCCGGGCGATTAGCTCAGTGGGAGAGCGCTTCGTTCACACCGAAGAGGTCACTGGTTCGAACCCAGTATCGCCCACCCGGAGAATGCCGGTCCGTCACCGACGGACCGGTTTTTTCATGCCCTCAGCTGGTGCCGGGCCGGTAATCCTCAGGCCGCCGCAGGCATTTCGGGACGCAGCGGCCATGCGGGATCCACCGTTTCCGGCGTACCGCTGCGCGCGAACCAGGCCTGCAGGCCGCGCGCCTGAGCCGCGTGCCACACCGCCTGCAGCGCGTGCAGCTCGGCCGGCGAGAGCCGTTCGAGCCGCGAGGCGAAACGCTGCCCCACGGCACGCACGACATCCAGCGCGGCCTGCGCGTCGGCCGCCGCGTCGTGCGCCTCGTCAAGCTCCACCGCGTAGTGCGCGCACAGATCCGTCAGCGTGCGACGGCCCTTGCGATACCGGTCGAGCTGCTTGTCCAGGACCCGCGGATCCAGGACGCACAGCGGCGAGCCCGCCATGTAGTGGTCGAGCGACGACGCGCGGTGCCTGCGCAACTCCCGGTCCAGGATCGTCAGATCGAAGGGAGCGTTCATGACGACGATGGGGCGGCCCGCCGCGCCCTGCTCCGCCAGTTCCCTCGCTATCTCCTCCATCACCGGCGCGGGCCACCGGCCGTTGTGCTGCAGATGTTCCTCGGTGAGGCCGTGTACCGCGGTGGCGCCCTCGGGCACCGGAACGCCCGGGTTCACCAGCCAGCGGGTGATGCGCGGGCGGGTGCCCACGCCTTGCTGGACGACGACGGCGGCCGACACAATGCGGTCGGTCTCGACGTCGACGCCCGTGGTCTCGGTGTCGAATGCGGCCAAGGGCCCCTCGTACCAGCACGTCATAGTGACGCAACTCCTCGTTCATGTCCGGCAGATGGCTTTCCTCCCCTGCCCACGCTGGTGATACCCGGGCCGTTTGCGCTGTACGCGGCCCGGAGACAACAGAGGTACAGGGTTTGGAAGTTGACCGGCCCTCAGTGGGGATTCACTGGTTCGGAAGGCACGTTGAACATGGCGCTCGCGCAGCCCGAACAGGGTGGGCTGCTGCCCGAGCGGATCGCACCGCCGCGCGGCACACTCGCCACCACCGCCTGTATGGAGACCCTTCAGGTCGGTTATCTGCACGCCGTCGCCGCCGCGGCGGGGTGCTCCCTCTCGCAGCCCTTCCCGGACAACGGAATCGACTGGCACGTCAGCCACAGCGCCCCCGGGCACACGGTCGACGACGAAGTCACCATCAAGGTGCAGCTCAAGTGCACGTACCAAATACCGCCGAATCCGCCCTCCCGTCGCCCGCCACCCGTTACGGAAGGGCCTTCGGCCCGGCTGGATCGATTGGGCGCCGCCTTCTCCTTCACGCTCGACAACCCGCACCTGGAGAAGCTCGCCCGCACCCCGGTCGCGGTGCACAAGATCCTGGTCGTGATGCTCGTGCCCCGGTCGCAGGACGACTGGCTGCGCGCCAGTCATGACCGGCTCGACCTGCGGCACTGCTGCTACTGGACCAACCTCGCCGGACACCAGGTGACCGGCCGGCGCAGGACCACCGTGCGCGTCCCGACCTCGCGGATCTTCGACGACAAGGCCCTCTGCGAGATCATGACGCGGGTCGGGACGGGAGGGAGACCCTGATGCACCGCCCGATCGAAGAGCCGCTACGCCCCGCTCGCCCGCACCCCGTTGAAGCCGCGGGCGCCTGGCCCGATCCCCGGAGCTCCCTGGGCCCGCCCGACCCTTCGCAGGTCGACCCCGCCGTGCTCGGCGCGCTGCTCGACCGGCACGGCTGGAACCGGCGCGGGGGAGCGGCCGGACGCTACACCCGCTGGAGCCCGCCGGGACCCGGCGGCTCGGGCACGAGCCTGCTCGTGCCCGAGAACAGAGGCTTCCCCGACTGCGACGACCTGCTCGGCGAGGCGCTCACCGCCCTGTCGCGCAGCGCGTCGCCGTCCGCGCGCGATGTGCTCGTCGGGCTCACCGTGCCCAGCGACGAGATCCGCTGGTGGCGCGATGTCCCCGCGGGGCCCGCGGGCGCCGCGACCTGGCCGGCGGAGGAGCAACTGAGGGCGGCGGCGCGACAGATGCTGCTGGCGGGCGCCCTCGCGGCGCGTGGCCGTGCCGGGTACTACGGGGC
Source organism: Streptomyces sp. NPDC031274 (assembly GCF_055570235.1). Lineage (NCBI taxonomy): Bacteria > Bacillati > Actinomycetota > Actinomycetes > Kitasatosporales > Streptomycetaceae > Streptomyces > Streptomyces sp. NPDC031274. Next base: position 225,847 of record NZ_JBVIHP010000004.1, read on the forward strand.
GCGGCACCGCGGGCCCGCGGCCGCGTCCCTGGAGAACGTCCTGGTGGGGCCCGCTCCCGGCGGGCGCAAGCTCACCGCGTTCGTGCCCGTCCTGACCGGTCGTCTTCTCGCGGTGCGGCTGCACCAGGCGCTGTACGCGGTCCGCGAGGCCGTCGACTACCACCGCGCCACCGGCGGCATGGACGCCTTCGACGGAGCCGTCGAGGCGGGCGTCAGCCATGAGCTGACGGAGGCCGTCGTGGCCCTGGTGCGGGGCACGGAAGGGGCGCGGGTCGCCGTGGAGTGGGCGCCCGCCGCCGGGGTGCCCGACGGGTGCGCCGTGGACGCCGAGCCCGTCGAGTTCTCGCCCGGTGACCTGCCGGTGCTCCGGGAGGCGGGCGCCCGCTATCTGCGGGACGAGCCGTCGATGCCGGTGCGGATCACGGGGGCCGTCGTGCGGATGCGGCGTTCGGGGCCGCGGGGCGAGGGCACGGTGCGGGTCCGGGTGCTGGCGGGGGTGGACGTCCCGCACGTACGCATGACGCTTGACGAGGAGTCGTATCGCATCGCGGGCCATGCCCACCTGGTGGGGCTGCCGATCCGGGTGCACGGCCGTCTGGAGAGCCGGGGCGGCTTCCGGCGGCTCACCGGGGCATCGGGAGTGGTGCCGGTGCAGGTGGACGAGTCGGAGAAGGACCGCCTGATGAAGTCGCTCCAGGAGCATCTCGACTTCTTCGAGGAGGCGTGCGGCGGGGACTGAGGCGGGGCACGGTCGGGGTGCGGGCAGGGTGCGGGCTGGGTCGGGGAGATAACCGTTTCGCGATGGGCGCCCCCGGCTCGGTACGATTCGTATCGCGTGCAGGAGCAGATCTGCCGCGACCCCCTTCAGGTAGGAGAAGACCGGTGTCAGACGTCCGTGTGATCATCCAACGCGATTCCGAGCGGGAAGAGCGCGTGGTGACGACGGGCACTACGGCCGCCGAACTCTTCTCCGGTGAGCGCACCATCGTCGCCGCCCGCGTGGCCGGCGAGCTGAAGGACCTCGCGTACGCCGTACAGGACGGCGAGGAGGTCGAGCCGGTCGAGATCTCCTCCGAGGACGGCCTGAACATCCTGCGCCACTCGGCCGCTCACGTGATGGCGCAGGCCGTGCAGGAGCTCTTCCCGGACGCCAAGCTGGGCATCGGCCCGCCGGTCCAGAACGGCTTCTACTACGACTTCGACGTCGAGAAGCCGTTCACGCCCGAGGATCTCAAGGCCATCGAGAAGAAGATGCAGGAGATCCAGAAGCGTGGCCAGCGTTTCTCGCGCCGCGTCGTCACCGACGAGGCAGCCCGCGAGGAGCTCGCCGACGAGCCGTACAAGCTGGAGCTCATCGGCATCAAGGGCTCCGCGTCCAGCGACGACGGCGCGGACGTCGAGGTGGGCGGCGGCGAGCTGACCATCTACGACAACCTCGACCCGAAGACCGGCGACCTGTGCTGGAAGGACCTCTGCCGCGGTCCCCACCTGCCCACCACCCGCAACATCCCGGCGTTCAAGCTGATGCGCAACGCCGCCGCGTACTGGCGCGGCAGCGAGAAGAACCCGATGCTCCAGCGCATCTACGGCACCGCCTGGCCCACCAAGGACGAACTCAAGGCCCACCTGGAGTTCCTCGCCGAGGCCGAGAAGCGCGACCACCGCAAGCTCGGCAGCGAGCTGGACCTCTTCTCCATCCCGGAGCAGATCGGCTCGGGCCTCGCGGTCTTCCACCCCAAGGGCGGCATCATCCGCCGGGTCATGGAGGACTACTCGCGGCGCCGCCACGAGGAGGAGGGCTACGAGTTCGTCTACACCCCGCACGCCACCAAGGGGAAGCTCTTCGAGACCTCGGGCCACCTGGACTGGTACGCCGACGGCATGTACCCGCCCATGCAGCTCGACGAGGGCGTGGACTACTACCTCAAGCCCATGAACTGCCCGATGCACAACCTGATCTTCGATGCGCGCGGGCGTTCCTACCGTGAACTGCCGCTGCGCCTCTTCGAGTTCGGCACGGTGTACCGGTACGAGAAGTCGGGCGTCGTGCACGGTCTGACCCGTGCCCGCGGCTTCACCCAGGACGACGCGCACATCTACTGCACCAAGGAGCAGATGGCGGACGAGCTCGACACGACGCTCACCTTCGTCCTGAACCTCCTGCGCGACTACGGCCTGACCGACTTCTACCTGGAGCTCTCCACCAAGGACCCGGAGAAGTTCGTCGGCTCTGACGAGGTCTGGGAAGAGGCCACCGAGACGCTGCGCAAGGTCGCCGAGAAGCAGGGCCTGCCGCTGGTCCCCGACCCGGGCGGCGCCGCCTTCTACGGCCCGAAGATCTCCGTGCAGTGCAAGGACGCCATCGGCCGCACCTGGCAGATGTCGACCGTGCAGCTCGACTTCAACCTGCCGGAGCGCTTCAACCTCGAATACACCTCGCCGGACGGCACCAAGCAGCGTCCGGTGATGATCCACCGTGCGCTCTTCGGGTCGATCGAGCGGTTCTTCGCGGTGCTCCTGGAGCACTACGCGGGCGCGATGCCGCCGTGGCTCGCTCCGGTGCAGGCGGTGGGCATCCCCGTCGGGGACGCGCACATCCCCTACCTCCAGGAGTTCGCGGCCGAGGCCAAGAAGAAGGGCCTGCGGGTCGAGGTGGACGCCTCCTCGGACCGCATGCAGAAGAAGATCAGGACGCAGCAGAAGCTGAAGGTCCCCTTCATGATCATCGTCGGTGACGACGACATGAACGCGGGCACGATCTCCTTCCGCTACCGCGACGGCTCGCAGGAGAACGGCATTCCGCGCGACCAGGCGCTCGCCAAGCTCCTCGACGTGGTGGAGAGCCGCGAGCAGGTGTGATCCGTCCCCGCCCAGGCGGGGAACAGGCGGGAAGCAGGCGGGAAAGAGGCCCCCGGGACGTTCAGCGCCCCGGGGGCCTCTCGTCGTCCTCCCGCGCGAACACCTGGAGCAGCCACGAGGAGAACGACCCCGTCACCGCGCCGAGCAGCGCGAGGCCGCAGAACATCAGACCCACCGCGATCAGGCGCCCCATCGGCGTCACGGGTGTCTCGTCGCCGTAGCCCACGGTCGCGAGCGTGGCCGACGCCCACCACACGGAGTCCCCGAAGGTACGGATCGTCGCGCCCTTCGCCGCGTGCTCGTACTGATAGACGCCGAGGGACGCGGCGAAGCCGAGAAGCAGCGCCGAAAGACCGGCGTACGTGACCACGCGCGCGTGCAGCGCCAGACGCGGCCTGCCGTGCCTGCGCTGGACCCTCTCGTAGATGTGCACGACGCGCAGCGGGCGAAGGAGGGGCAGGACGAGGACGAGGGTGTCCAGCCAGTGGGTGCGTACGAAGCCGAGGCCCTGGCCGCTCAGCCGCCACCGCACCGCGTAGTCCACGGCGAACGCGGCCCAGGCCGCGAAAAGCACCGTGAGGCAGACGCCGCGCCACACCCCGGGCAGCCCCGAGGCCAGGACCAGTACCGCGTACGAGGTCAAGTAGAGGAGCGAGGCCACCGCGAGCAGTGCCTCCGTGCGTTTCTCCCAGCGCGCCTGACGGCTGTCATCGGTCATCGCCCCAGCTTCGCGGTGCTGCGCCCGGCGGGCGCCCCGCCGACACGGTTCGATCGGGCCAAGTCATATGCTTCACTGCATGACGAGTGAGCCGGAGCAGCAGATCGGAGTGGGGACGCAGGACGCGTTCCAGCGCCTGTGGACGCCCCACCGGATGGCGTACATCCAGGGCGAGAACAAGCCGAGCGGTCCGGGAGCCGACGACGGCTGTCCCTTCTGCTCCATCCCGGCCAAATCCGACGAGGACGGTCTGGTCGTCGCGCGCGGCGAGCAGGTGTACGCGGTGCTCAACCTCTACCCGTACAACGGCGGTCATTTGATGGTCGTGCCCTACCGCCACGTCGCCGACTACACGGAGCTGACCGCCCCGGAGACGGCCGAGCTCGGTGAGCTCACCAAGCAGGCCATGACGGCGCTGCGGACGGCGTCCGGCGCGCACGGCTTCAACATCGGCATGAACCAGGGCTCGGTGGCGGGCGCCGGCATCGCCGCGCATCTGCACCAGCACATCGTGCCGCGCTGGGGCGGGGACACGAACTTCATGCCGGTCGTCGGGCACACGAAGATCCTTCCGCAGCTCCTCGCGGACACCCGCACGATGCTCGCCGACGCCTGGCCCACCGCTCGCTAGGCGTCGTACACGTCCGCCTTCCTCGGCATCGGGTCCTGGATCATTCCGCTGAGGAGGCCGGAGCGGTTGCCGAACTTCTCGGTGTCCACGCCGTTCTCCTCGAGGACCTTGATGGCCGCCGAGTGCACCACGCGGAGCACCGGCGTGGCCGCGCGCAGCGCGTCGTCGGCCATGAAGCGGTGCCGCCACGGCTTGTCGGCCCAGGCGTGCCGCAGGCCGAAGGGCTCGGGCAGGACCAGCTTGCCGCCGAGGTGGTCAAGGACCGGCGGGTACCAGGTGAAGGGGGCGCGGAGCGCGAGGCGTACGACCTCGTCCGCGTTGACGAGCGGCAGCTTGCGCTCCGTGGTCTCCCAGAACTTGATGGGCTTGGAGACCTTCTTGACCTTCGGGCTTGGCTTGCTGGTGAACAGGGAGTGGACCGGGCCGAGCGCGTGGCCTGTGACCTCGATGCGCAGGGTCTCGTGCAGGACGGTCACCGTGATCAGCATCGTGATGACCAACTGGCCGTCCCAGAGGGTGAACTGGCAGCCCAGATAGTGCCGGTCGCCGCCGCCGAACTGCTGCTCGTTGCAGATCCGCTGTATCTCGTGGCCCCGGACCTGGAAGGCCTCGACCTCGGTGCCGCTGGGGCGGGACACCGCGCCCGCGTTCTCCCCGATGGGGGAGACGATCCAGTGCTTTATCGACGGGGTCGGGAAGCCTCCGGTGTGCAGCTGGCCGCGCTCGATGAGGCGCAGCTGGTCGTGCACCGCCCGGATGATGTCCCAGCTGCGGAACGGGTGGATCTCCGTGCCCTCCTTGCCGGGGACCAGCTCCTCGGCGAGCTGCCAGCTGCCCCAGCGCGTGCCCATGCCCAGTATTCCCTTGGGCCCCGCGTAGAAGACCGAGTTGCTCTGCTGCTCGGCGGAGAGGCGGGCCAGGCCCTGCCGGAGCTGCTCGGCGGCCGTCTCGCCCGGGCTGCCCGGCACCGCCTCGGGGATCTTGGCGCCGATGCCACCGCCGGAGAGCAGACTCGACCAGCGCTCGCGCAGGTCTCTGGCGGTGCGCTCGGCGATCAGCTTGGCCCAGAACCAGCCCACCACGGGGATGACGATCGCCGCGCGTATGTACCAGCCGAGGAAGCCGTGGATCGGCAGCTTGATGAGAAAGATCACGGCGAGGACGCCCACGGCCACCAGGACGGCCGTGGCGAGTGCGCTCGCCCGCTTGTTGTCCCGCTTGATGACCGCTTGCTTGGCGGCGAAGAGCAGCAGCCAGACGAGGAGTCCGGGCAGGAAGAGCAGCCCGCACAGCACCATCACGACGGTGAGCCAGCGGTCGCGCTCCTTGCGGATGTTGTTCGCCGCGAGGCAGTGCTCGACGATCGACTGCGGTTCCATGCCGAAGGACTGGATCAGCGGCTTACGGGCGCCGCCGAGCATCCGGACCTGCACGGCCCGCGAGAACGCCTCGCCCAGATTCGGCGCGAAGAGCGAGAAGAGGCCGTCCTTGACCTCGGACTTGTGCCATTCGTTGTTGGCGTCGAGGATCTTCGCGGCCTTGTCGTCGCGGTACGCGGCCGAGGCCAGGGCGTGGGTAGCCGCCGTCTGCCCTGCGGCCCCGGACAGCGGGACCTGGGCCCCGGGCCTGAAGTCGAATACGTCGTCCGCCACTGCCGCCCCCATCGCCGCAAGACCTTCACTGCTGCGGCTCTTCCCGACTTCCCTGCCTGGCACACCTGTTGATCAGGTCATCAGCGTATCTGTGCGCACCGACATCCGGCAGGGGACATCCGGATGCCACCCGCTCGCGCAGGGCGTAACTGGCGGCATCCGGTGGGTCGTCCCCCGGAAATTCTCAACTAGGAGACGTCCTGGGCCTGTTCACGAATCCTCTCGGAGATCTGTGGCGGCATGGGTTCGTGGCGTGCGTACGAGCGGCTGAAACGCGCGGTGCCCTGGGAGAGGGACCTCAGGTCCACGGCGTAGCGCCCGATCTCGATCTCGGGCACCTCGGCTCGTACGAGCGTGCGCCCGCCGGGTGCCTGTTCGGTCCCGATCACCCGGCCGCGGCGCCCCGAGAAGTCGCTCATCACCGCCCCCACGTGGTCGTCGCCGACCAGGACCCGCACCTCGGCCACCGGCTCCAGAAGGTGGATCCTCGCGTCGGCCGCCGCCTCGCGCAGGGCGAGCGCGCCCGCCGTCTGGAACGCGGCGTCGGAGGAGTCCACCGAGTGCGCCTTGCCGTCGAGCAGCGTGATGCGCACGTCGATGAGGGGGTAGCCGGCGGCCACACCCCTCGTGGCCTGCGCGCGCACGCCCTTCTCGACGGACGGGATGAACTGCCGGGGCACGGCGCCGCCCACGACCTTGTCGACGAACTCGATGCCGCTGCCGCCCGGCAACGGTTCGACCTCGATCTCGCATATCGCGTACTGGCCGTGGCCGCCGGACTGCTTCACATGACGGCCGCGTCCACCCGACCTGCCCGCGAACGTCTCCCGAAGGGAGACCTTGTGGCTCACGACGTCGACCTGCACGCCGTACCGGCTGCGCAGGCGCTCCAGGGCGACGTCCGCATGCGCCTCGCCCAGGCACCACAGCACCACCTGGTGGGTGTCCTGGTTCTGTTCGAGTCGCATCGTCGGGTCCTCGGCGACCAGGCGGGAGAGCCCCTGGGAGAGCTTGTCCTCGTCCGCCTTGCTGTGCGCCTGGATGGCGAGCGGCAGGAGCGGGTCGGGCATGTCCCAGGGCTCCATCAGGAGCGGGTTGTCCTTGGCCGAAAGGGTGTCGCCCGTCTCGGCGCGGTTCAGCTTGGCGACGCAGGCCAGATCGCCCGCGATACAGCTGGTGAGCGTGCGCTGCTGCTTGCCGAAGGGGGAGGAGAGGGCGCCGATGCGCTCGTCGACGTCGTGGTCCTCGTGGCCGCGGTCGGCCAGGCCGTGCCCGGAGACGTGCACGGTCTCGTCGGGACGCAGGGTGCCGGAGAAGACGCGTACGAGCGAGACACGCCCCACGTACGGGTCGGACGCGGTCTTCACCACCTCGGCGACGAGCGGTCCCCCGGGATCGCAGGTCAGCGCGGGCCGCGCCTGGCCGCCCGGTGTGGTGACGGCGGGCGCCGGATGCTCTAGAGGCGTGGGGAAGCCGCCCGTGATCAGCTCCAGGAGCTCCACCGTGCCGATGCCCTGCCGGGCGCCGTCGGACGCGGGGGCGGCCGCGAGCACGGGGTGGAAGGTGCCGCGTGCCACGGCGCGTTCCAGATCGTCCACGAGGGTCTTGAAATCGATGTCCTCGCCGCCGAGATAGCGGTCCATGAGGGACTCGTCCTCGCTCTCGGCGATGATCCCCTCGATCAGTTTGTTGCGCGCGTCCTCGATGAGCGGGAGCTGGTCCTCGCCGGGTTCGGACTCTTTGCGTTCGCCGGACGCGTAGTCGAAGGTCCGCTGCGAGAGCAGCCCGACCAGGCCGGTCACCGGCGCGTGCCCGTCAGGACCCTTGGCGCCGTGCAGCGGCAGGTACAGCGGCAGTACGGCGTCGGGGTCGTCGGCGCCGAAAGCCTCGGCGCAGGTCCGCGTCATCTCCCGGAAGTCGGCGCGGGCCGCCTCCAGGTGGGTCACCACGATGGCCCGCGGCATGCCGACCGCCGCGCACTCCTCCCACACCATGCGGGTCGCGCCGTCCACGCCGTCCGCCGCCGAAACGATGAAAAGGGCCGCGTCCGCTGCGCGCAGACCGGCCCGTAACTCGCCGACGAAATCGGCGTACCCAGGGGTGTCCAGGAGATTGATCTTGTAGCCGTCCCATTCGACGGGGACCAGGGACAGCTGCACGGAGCGCTGCTGCCGGTGCTCTATGTCGTCGTAGTCGGAGACGGCGGTCCCGTCCTCCACACGGCCCGCCCGGTTCACCGCCCCCGCGGTCAGCGCGAGGGCCTCCACCAGAGTCGTCTTGCCCGATCCGCTGTGGCCGACCAGCACCACATTCCGTACGGACGCGGGGTGGTCGGCCGTTGTAGCCCTGCCGGCGGCTCCGGTATGTCCGTTCGCCTTGTCGCCCATGCCTTGGCCTCCCGGTCACGTGCGCGGTGAGGAGGCACCGCCCCCTCGGGGATGCTGGCTGCTCGCGGACACGCGGGGGCCGTGTGCGGGTCGGCTCCGGCGACGCCCGCGGTGCTTTCGAGCTTTCCACTCGGGTCACTGTGCGTCCATACGTCGTACGCGATCGTGAGGGGGCGAGCCGGTCCGTCAAGGGCGTGACTACGATGGGCCAGCCGGTGGCCAACAGGGCCGCGCGGCTCACCGACCCCTCGGGAAGGCCATGCTGAACAAGTACGCGCGTGCATTCTTCACGCGTGTTCTCACACCGTTCGCCGCGTTTCTCATCCGTCGCGGCGTGAGCCCCGACGCGGTCACGTTCATCGGTACCGCCGGTGTGGTGGCGGGCGCGCTGGTCTTCTTCCCCCGCGGAGAGCTGTTCTGGGGCACGATCGTCATCACGCTCTTCGTGTTCTCCGACCTCGTCGACGGGAACATGGCGCGGCAGCTGGGACGCTCAAGCCGCTGGGGAGCCTTCCTCGACTCGACGCTCGACCGGGTCGCCGACAGCGCGATCTTCGGCGGCCTCGCGCTCTGGTACGCGGGCTCGGGCGACAACGACGTCCTGTGCGCCGTCTCCATCTTCTGCCTGGCCAGCGGCCAGGTGGTCTCGTACACGAAGGCGCGCGGCGAGGCGATCGGCCTGCCCGTCGCGGTCAACGGCCTGGTGGAGCGCGCCGAGCGCCTGGTGATCGCGCTGGTCGCCGCGGGCCTCGCGGGGCTGCACAAGTTCGGGGTGCCCGGCATCGACGTACTGCTGCCCATCGCCCTGTGGATCGTCGCCGTCGGCAGCCTCGTCACCCTCGTCCAGCGTGTCGTGACCGTGCGCAGGGAGTCCGCCGAGGCGGACGCGGCCACGGGGGCCGCGCAGGGCAGTGAGGCCACGCCGTGAAGGACCGGCTGACCGACGCGCTCTACGGAGCCGCCTGGAGCTCGGTCAAGAAGCTCCCCGAACCGGTGGCGGTGCGCCTGGGCCGGACCATCGCCGATGCCGTGTGGAAGCGGCGCGGCAAGGGCGTCCTGCGTCTTGAGGCCAACTACGCGCGCGTGGTGCCCGACGCGAGCCCGCAGCGCCTCGCCGAGCTGTCCAGGGCGGGCATGCGCTCGTACCTGCGCTACTGGATGGAGTCGTTCCGGCTGCCGTCGTGGAGCCGGGAGCGCATCAAGGAAGGCTTCGACGGCACGGACCTGCACCACCTGACGGACGGCCTCGCCTCCGACAAGGGCGTCATTCTGGCGCTTCCGCACCTGGGCAACTGGGACCTGGCGGGCGCGTGGGTCACCACGAAACTCGAGACTCCGTTCACGACGGTCGCCGAGCGGCTCAAGCCCGAGACGTTGTACGACCGTTTCGTCGCCTACCGCGAGGGCCTCGGCATGGAGGTCCTGCCGCACGAGGGCGGCTCGGCCTTCGGCACGCTGGCGCGGCGGCTGCGCGCGGGCGGCCTGGTCTGTCTCGTCGCCGACCGGGACCTCTCGGCGTCCGGCGTCGAGGTGAAGTTCTTCGGGGACACCGCGCGGATGCCCGCGGGGCCCGCGATCCTCGCGCAGCAGACGGGGGCGCTGTTGCTGCCTGTGACCCTCTGGTACGACGAGACACCCATCATGAAAGGGCGTGTTCACGCCCCCATCGACGTCCCCGAGACAGGTACCCGTACGGAGAAGACGTCTGTCATGACGCAGGCGCTGGCAGACGCCTTCGCCACGGGTATCGCCGATCATCCGGAGGACTGGCACATGCTGCAGCGCTTGTGGCTCGCTGATCTCGACCCCGCGAAGGGGCCCGCCGACGGTTCCGGGCACCTCGCCGAGGGGACCACCCCGTGAGGATCGGCATCGTCTGCCCCTACTCCTGGGACGTGCCGGGCGGCGTCCAGTTCCACATCCGCGACCTGGCGGAGCACCTGATCCGCCTCGGGCACGAGGTGTCCGTACTGGCCCCCGCGGACGACGAGACCCCCCTTCCGCGGTACGTCGTGTCGGCGGGCCGCGCCGTTCCCGTGCCGTACAACGGCTCGGTGGCCCGGCTCAACTTCGGGTTCCTCTCCGCCGCGCGGGTGCGGCGCTGGCTGCACGACGGCACGTTCGACGTCGTCCACATCCACGAGCCGACCGCGCCATCGCTCGGGCTGCTCACGTGCTGGACGGCGCAGGGGCCGATTGTGGCCACTTTCCACACGTCCAACCCGCGTTCCCGGGCGATGATCGCCGCGTATCCGATCCTGCAGCCCGCCCTGGAGAAGATCCGCGCGCGCATCGCGGTCAGCGAGTACGCGCGCCGCACGCTCGTCGAGCACCTGGGCGGCGACGCGGTCGTCATCCCGAACGGCGTGGACGTCGACTTCTTTACGAAGGCCGAGCCCAAGGCGGAGTGGCAGGGCGGCACGATCGGCTTCATCGGGCGCATCGACGAACCGCGCAAGGGCCTTCCGGTGCTGATGAAGGCGCTGCCGAAGATCCTCGCGGAGCGCCCGGACACCCGGCTGCTCGTCGCGGGACGCGGCGACGAGCATGAGGCTGTCTCCTCGCTGCCCGTCGAGATGCGCGAGCGCGTGGAGTTCCTCGGCATGGTCAGCGACGAGGACAAGGCGCGGCTGCTGCGCAGTGTCGACGTGTACGTCGCTCCCAACACCGGGGGCGAGAGCTTCGGGATCATCCTCGTCGAGGCGATGTCGGCGGGCGCACCCGTCCTGGCCAGTGATCTGGACGCCTTCGCGCAGGTCCTCGACCAGGGCGCCGCGGGCGACCTGTTCACCAACGAGGACGCGGACTCGCTGGCCGCGGCGGCCCTGCGCCTCCTGGGCGACCCCGCGCGCCGCGAGGAGCTGCGGGAGCGCGGGAGCAAGCACGTGCGCCGCTTCGACTGGTCGACGGTGGGCGCCGACATCCTCTCGGTGTACGAGACGGTCGCGGACGGAGCGGCGGCGGTGGCCGCCGATGAACGCTCGGGCTTCCGGGCGCGCTTCGGGCTGGCACGGGACTGATCGCCGCCGCTCCGGTGGGCCCGGCGGTCATGCGGACGGGCCGCCTGGACTAGCCTCGGGCCGGTGACCTCGACACTGATCTGGATCGCGGTAGCCCTCTTCGCGATCGGCCTCTACCTGAGCTGGACCGCGGGCAGACTCGACCGGCTGCACGCGCGCATCGACGCGGCCCGCGCCGCTCTCGACGCCCAGCTGCTGCGCCGTGCCTCGGTCGCCCAGGAGCTGGCCACCTCGGGGGTGCTCGACCCGGCGGCCTCCATCGTGCTCTACGAAGCGGCGCACGCGGCCCGGCAGGCGGAGGAGGAGCACCGCGAGGTCGCCGAGAGCGAGCTCAGCCAGGCGCTGCGCGCGATCTTCGGCGAGGCGCAGCAGGTCGAGGTGATCCGCGAGGCCCCCGGCGGCGACGAGGCGGCGACCGAGCTGGCTGCGGCCGTGCGCCGGGTGCCGATGGCCAGGCGCTTCCACAACGACGCCGTACGCGCGGCACGCGCCCTGCGCAGGCACCGCAAGGTCCGCTGGTTCCGCCTCGCGGGCCACGCGCCGTTCCCCATGGCCTTCGAGATGGACGACGAACCGCCGGTCGCGCTGGTGGACCGCGCGGCCGCGTAGAGCCCACCGCCTGACCGCGTAGCACCCCCGTATCCTCGCTGACCAGGTGCGTTGGGGAAAAATGAGCCACCGGTCACCCATTGGCCCTTGCTGTGGACTGGTCGCAGGGAGTCTCCTCGTAGTCGCAGGAACCCGTCTTCAGCGAGCGAGGTCAACTCCGTGTCCAGCACCCCTTCCAGCAGCAACCAGTCGCCCGAGACCGGCACCGCGCGCGTCAAGCGCGGCATGGCCGAGCAGCTCAAGGGCGGCGTCATCATGGACGTGGTCAACGCCGAGCAGGCGAAGATCGCCGAGGACGCCGGCGCCGTGGCCGTCATGGCCCTGGAGCGGGTCCCCGCCGACATCCGCAAGGACGGCGGCGTGGCCCGGATGTCCGACCCGAACATGATCGAAGAGATCATCGAGGCCGTCTCCATCCCGGTCATGGCCAAGTCCCGCATCGGCCACTTCGTCGAGGCCCAGGTGCTCCAGTCGCTCGGCGTCGACTACATCGACGAGTCCGAGGTGCTGACCCCGGCCGACGAGGTCAACCACAGCGACAAGTTCGCCTTCACGACCCCGTTCGTGTGCGGCGCCACCAACCTGGGCGAGGCCCTGCGCCGCATCGCCGAGGGCGCGGCCATGATCCGCTCCAAGGGCGAGGCCGGTACCGGCAACGTCGTCGAGGCCGTGCGTCACCTGCGCCAGATCAAGAACGAGATCGCCAAGCTGCGCGGCTTCGACAACAACGAGCTGTACGCCGCAGCCAAGGACCTGCGCGCCCCGTACGAGCTGGTCAAGGAGGTCTCCGAGCTCGGCAAGCTGCCGGTGGTCCTCTTCTCGGCCGGTGGCGTCGCCACCCCCGCCGACGCCGCCCTGATGCGCCAGCTCGGTGCCGAGGGCGTCTTCGTCGGCTCCGGCATCTTCAAGTCGGGCGACCCGGCCGCGCGCGCCGCCGCCATCGTGAAGGCCACCACCTTCTACGACGACCCCAAGATCATCGCGGACGCGTCCCGCAACCTCGGCGAGGCCATGGTCGGCATCAACTGCGACACGCTCCCCGAGGCCGAGCGCTACGCGAACCGCGGCTGGTAAGGCACTCCGTAGATGAATGACACCCCTGTAGTCGGCGTCCTGGCACTCCAGGGCGATGTACGGGAACACTTGATCGCCCTGGCCTCGGCGGACGCCGTGGCCAGGCCGGTCAGGCGCCCCGAAGAGCTGGCCGATGTGGACGGCCTGGTCATCCCGGGCGGCGAGTCCACCACCATCTCCAAACTGGCTGCCCTCTTCGGCCTGATGGAGCCCCTTCGCGCGCGCGTGCGCGGCGGTATGCCGGTCTACGGCAGCTGCGCGGGCATGATCATGCTCGCCGACAAGATCCTCGATCCGCGCTCGGAGCAGGAGACCTTCGGGGGCATCGACATGATCGTGCGCCGCAACGCCTTCGGGCGGCAGAACGAGTCCTTCGAGGCGGCCGTCGACATCGCGGGCATCGACGGCGACCCCGTGGAGGGTGTCTTCATCCGTGCCCCCTGGGTCGAGTCGGTCGGCGCGCGCGTCGAGGTGCTCGCCGAGCACGAGGGGCACATCGTCGCCGTACGCCAGGGCAACGCGCTCGCGACGTCGTTCCACCCGGAGCTGACGGGCGACCACCGGGTGCACGAGTTGTTCGTCGGGATGGTGCGGGGGAACGCGGCGGTGGGATCCTTGTAGGATCTCTGCGTTCGTACAGGTTGGGTAACGCGAAGGAGACAGGCAGATGTCCGGCCACTCTAAATGGGCTACGACGAAGCACAAGAAGGCCGTGATTGACGCCAAGCGCGGCAAGCTCTTCGCGAAGATGATCAAGAACATCGAGGTCGCGGCCCGCACGGGCGGCGCCGACGTGTCCGGGAACCCGACCCTCTTCGACGCCATCCAGAAGGCCAAGAAGAGCTCGGTCCCGAACAAGAACATCGACTCCGCGGTCAAGCGCGGCGCCGGTCTCGAAGCCGGTGGCGCCGAGTACGAGACGATCATGTACGAGGGCTACGGCCCGAACGGCGTCGCGGTGCTCATCGAGTGCCTCACGGACAACCGCAACCGCGCGGCATCGGACGTACGCGTCGCGATGACCCGCAACGGCGGCTCCATGGCCGACCCGGGCTCCGTCTCCTACCTCTTCAACCGCAAGGGCGTCGTCGTCGTCTCCAAGGGCGAGGGCGAGCTGTCCGAGGACGACGTCCTGGGCGCGGTCCTGGACGCGGGCGCCGAAGAGGTCAACGACCTCGGTGAGTCCTTCGAGGTGCTCAGCGAGGCCACCGACCTGGTCGCGGTCCGTACCGCCCTCCAGGAGGCCGGCATCGACTACGACTCGGCCGACGCCAACTTCGTCCCGACCATGCAGGTCGAGCTGGACGAGGACGGCGCGCGGAAGATCTTCAAGCTCATCGACGCGCTCGAGGACAGCGACGACGTCCAGAACGTCTTCGCCAACTTCGATGTGAGCGACGAGGTCATGGAGAAGGTCGACGCCTGAGTCCGGCGAGTCCGGTCGGTCCGGCCCCGGACCGGCCGTGCCACGGCTTTCGCTGACGGGCCGACAGGGGACACACCCCCTGTCGGCCCGTCGCGTTGTCAGTGCGAGCCGATAGCCTGCACAAACAGGTGAGCGAAGAAGTGGGGGTATTCGTGCGCGTGCTGGGTGTGGACCCGGGGCTTACCCGGTGCGGTGTGGGGGTCGTCGACGGAGTCGCCGGACGCCCCCTGAGCATGCGCGCGGTCGGCGTCGTCCGTACGCCCGCCGACGCCGAGCTCGGCCTCCGCCTGGTCGCCATCGAGCAGGGCATCGAGCAGTGGCTCGACGAGCACGACCCCGAAGTCCTCGCCGTGGAGCGGGTGTTCAGCCAGCACAACGTGCGTACGGTCATGGGCACGGCCCAGGCCAGTGCCGTGGCCATGCTCTGCGCCTCGCGCCGAGGCATCCCCGTAGCCCTGCACACGCCCAGCGAGGTCAAGGCCGCCGTCACCGGCAGCGGCCGTGCCGACAAGGCGCAGGTCGGGGCGATGGTCACCCGCCTCCTGCGGCTCGACGCACCGCCCAAGCCCGCCGACGCGGCGGACGCCCTCGCCCTCGCCATCTGTCACATCTGGCGCGCCCCCGCCCAGAACCGGCTCCAGCAGGCAGTCGCCCAGAACCGTCTCCAGCAGGCCGCGGCCCTGCACGCATCGCGAACGTCACCAGCACAGAAAGGCCGTACCGCATGATCGCCTTCGTCCGCGGCCCCGTCGCCGCCCTCGCCCCCGATGCCGCGGTGGTCGAGGTCGGCGGTGTCGGCATGGCCATCCAGTGCACGCCGAACACCCTCTCCACCCTGCGCGTCGGTCAGCCCGCCAAGCTGGCCACCTCCCTCGTCGTCCGGGAGGACTCCCTCACCCTGTACGGCTTCGCGGACGACGACGAGCGTCAGACCTTCGAGCTCCTGCAGACCGCGAGCGGCGTCGGACCGCGCCTCGCGCAGGCCATGCTCGCCGTACACAGCCCGGACGCGCTGCGCCGCGCGGTCGCCACCGCCGACGAGAAGGCGCTCACCGCGGTCCCCGGCATCGGCAAGAAGGGCGCCCAGAAGCTGCTCCTGGAGTACAAGGACCGTCTCGGCGAGCCCCTCGGCACGGGCGGCCCCGCGATCGGCACCGCTGTCACCTCCGGCTGGAGCGACCAGCTGCACGCGGCGCTCATCGGCCTCGGGTACGCCACGCGCGAGGCGGACGAAGCCGTCGCCGCCGTCACCCCGCAGGCCGAGGCGTCCGAGAAGCCGCAGGTGGGCCAGCTCCTCAAGGCCGCTCTTCAGACACTGAACCGCACCCGCTAGCCCCCGCCGGCACCCGTCGGCCCCTGACCAACCAGAACCACATCGCGAGGCGAGCTCATGAACTGGGACGAGACGACCGACGACGCGACCGCCGCACCCGGCGCGGCCGAGCGGCTCGTCGGTGCGTCCGCCGACGGCGAGGACCAGGCGGTCGAGGCCGCCCTCCGCCCCAAGGACCTGGACGAGTTCATCGGCCAGGAGAAGGTCCGCGAGCAGCTCGACCTCGTCCTGCGCGCGGCCCGCGCGCGAGGGGCCACCGCCGACCACGTCCTGCTCTCCGGCGCCCCCGGACTCGGCAAGACCACCCTTTCGATGATCATCGCGGCCGAGATGGGCGCCCCGATCCGCATCACCAGCGGTCCCGCCATCCAGCACGCGGGCGATCTCGCCGCGATCCTCTCCTCCCTCCAGGAGGGCGAGGTCCTCTTCCTCGACGAGATCCACCGGATGTCCCGGCCCGCCGAAGAGATGCTCTACATGGCGATGGAGGACTTCCGCGTCGACGTCATCGTCGGCAAGGGCCCCGGCGCCACCGCCATCCCGCTGGAACTGCCGCCCTTCACCCTGGTCGGCGCCACCACGCGCGCGGGCCTGCTGCCCCCGCCGCTGCGCGACCGCTTCGGCTTCACCGCGCACATGGAGTTCTACGAACCGGCCGAGCTGGAACGCGTGATCCACCGCTCCGCGCAGCTCCTCGACGTGGCGATCGACGCGGACGGCGCCGCCGAGATCGCGGGACGCTCGCGCGGCACGCCCCGTATCGCCAACCGTCTGCTGCGCCGCGTGCGGGACTACGCACAGGTCAAGGCCGACGGAGAGATCGACAAGGGCATCGCGGGCGCGGCCCTCAAGGTCTACGAAGTGGACGACCGGGGCCTCGACCGGCTCGACCGCGCCGTCCTGGAGGCTCTGCTCAAGCTCTTCGGCGGCGGACCCGTCGGCCTCTCGACGCTCGCCGTCGCCGTGGGGGAGGAGCGCGAGACGGTCGAAGAGGTGGCCGAGCCCTTCCTGGTACGGGAGGGACTGCTCGCGCGCACCCCGCGCGGCCGGGTCGGAACCCCCGCGGCATGGGCGCATCTCGGGCTTGTTCCCCCCCGACAGGCGGGCGGAATCGGACAAGGGGACCTGTTCGGGGCGTGACGGCGCGCGTAGTCGCACGGTCAGGAACTGCGGTGCCATGCTGAGCGTTGTTCCTTAGGTGCGGACTCGCTTAGACTCCGCCGACGCCGCCTTTGCGGGTGGCGTGCCCACCCCCGTCCATCAGGCCGCTTACCTGCGCGGTCATGCGAAGGAAACTCCGTCCCGTGAATATCGTGACCCTCCTCCCGTTCGTCGTGCTCATCGGGGCCATGTTCCTGATGACCCGCTCTGCCAAGAAGAAGCAGCAGGCGGCCGCGGCGATGCGCAACGAGATGCAGCCCGGCACCGGCATCCGCACGATCGGGGGCATGTACGCCACCGTCAAGGAGGTTCACGACGACGCCGTCCTCCTCGAGGTGGCTCCGGGCGTGCACGCGTTCTACGCGAAGAACTCCATCGGCGCCGTCCTCGAGGACGATGAGTACAACCGCATCGTCCACGGCACGAGCGTCGACCTGAAGTCGGACAACCCCGTCGTCCCGGACGACGCCTCTTCCCTGACCGAGACCGACGAGCCCGCCGCCGGCGCTTCCGACGACTCGCCCATCGACCTCGGCAAGAAGGACGCGGACAGCGCCCCCGAGGCCGACGACGCCGAGCCGAAGAAGACCGACGGCGAGTCCGACACGAAGTAGCCACCACCGGGGTCCGTGCGGCGCGCTGCTCGCGCTGCCACGGTCCCCTCAGTGCGTGGGTTTCGTGGCGGGTCTCGACACCACTTCATGGCCGCCCACGGCACGTAATCGGGTCCGGGCGGTTGGACAGGGAGAAACGAGAAGGTGGCAGCACCGAAGAAGGGCCGGAGGCAGGGCGGCCAGGGGAAGCCGGGCCGTTCCCTGGCCCTAATCCTGATCGCCATGGTGGCGCTGGCCGGGGGAATGTTCGTCTCCGGTCACACCACCCCGCGCCTGGGCATCGACCTCGCCGGTGGTACGAGCATCACGCTCGGCGCCAAGAGTGAGCCCGGCAAGCCCAACGCGGTCAACAAGACCAACATGGACACGGCCGTGGGCATCATCGAGCGCCGTGTCAACGGTCTCGGTGTCTCCGAGGCCGAGGTCCAGACCCAGGGCGACCGCAACATCATCGTCAACATTCCCAAGGGGACGAACCAGAAGCAGGCACGCGAGCAGGTCGGCACGACCGCGCAGCTCTACTTCCGTCCGGTGATGACGATGGCGGCCGGCACGCCGACGCCCGACCCTTCCGGCAGCCCTTCGGCGTCCGGTTCGCCCAAGGCGACCGACAAGGGCGAGAAGGACGGCAAGGACGGTAAGGACACTGCGTCCGCGCCCGACGCCACCGAGAGCCCCAAGGGCCGTGCCGTCACCGACGCCCTGAAGGCCGACCCGACTCCGTCGCCCAACAGTTCGGACAAGCCCAAGGGCAACGAGACCCCGTCGCCGACCCCCACGGCGGACGCGGCCACCAAGGCGCTCCAGGAGAAGTTCACCGCGCTCGACTGCACCAAGCAGAGCAGCCGGACCAAGGCGACCGAAGGCGTCAAGCCGAGCGACCCGATGGCGGCCTGCGGCAAGAACAGCTCCGGCCAGTGGGAGAAGTACGTCCTCGGCCCGGCCGAGGTCGAGGGCAAGGACGTCAAGGACGCCAAGGCCGTGCTCGACCCCCAGCGTGGCATCTGGATCGTCACGATGGATTTCACCAAGAAGGGCTCCAAGGACTTCGCCGCGACCACCGGCAAGCTGATGAAGCAGGCCGAGCCGCAGAACCAGTTCGCGATCGTTCTCGACGGTGATGTCGTCTCGGCCCCGCGCGTGACCTCGCAGCTGAGCTCCAACGCCGAGATCAGCGGCAGCTTCACCCAGGAGTCGGCCAAGGACCTGGCGAACATGCTGTCCTACGGCGCCCTGCCGCTCACCTTCCACGAGGACAGCGTCACCACCGTGACCGCGGCGCTCGGCGGCGAGCAGCTGCACGCCGGTCTGATCGCCGGTGCCATCGGTCTGGCGCTGGTCGTCATCTACCTCGTGGCGTACTACCGAGGCCTGGCCTTCATCGCACTCCTCAGCCTCGTCGCCTCCGGCATCCTCACGTACACGATCATGACCTTGCTCGGTCCAGCCATCGGCTTCGCACTGAACTTGCCAGCGGTGTGTGGTGCGATCGTTGCGATCGGTATCACCGCGGACTCGTTCATCGTGTACTTCGAACGCATCCGGGACGAGATCCGCGAGGGCCGCACGCTGCGCCCCGCCGTCGAGCGCGCCTGGCCGCGTGCCCGGCGCACCATCCTGGTCTCGGACTTCGTGTCCTTCCTCGCCGCCGCCGTCCTGTACATCGTCACTGTCGGCAAGGTGCAGGGCTTCGCCTTCACGCTGGGTCTGACCACCTTGCTCGACGTCGTGGTGGTCTTCCTCTTCACCAAGCCGCTGATGACGATCATGGCCCGCAAGAAGTTCTTCGCGGACGGCCACAAGTGGTCCGGGATCGACCCGTCGCGGCTCGGTGCCAAGCCTCCGCTGCGCCGCACCCGCTCTACCTCTGGTTCCGCCGGCCCCGTCGACCCGAAGGAGGCGTGAGATGTCGAAGCTCGGCAACCTCGGCGCCCAGCTCTTCCACGGCGAAGTCGGCTATGACTTCATCGGCAAGCGGAAGATCTGGTACGGCGTCTCTGTCCTGATCACCATCACGGCGATCGTGGCTCTGGCCGTCCAAGGCCTCAACATGGGCATCGAGTTCAAGGGCGGCGCGGTCTTCACCACACCGAAGACCTCCGCCTCGGTCGAACAGGCCCAGGAGTCGGCGGAGAAGGCCTCGGGACACCAGGCCATCGTCCAGAAGCTCGGCAACAGCACGATGCGCGTGCAGATCTCGGGCGTGGACACGGCCAAGTCCGACCAGATCAAGGAAGACCTCGCCAAAAGTCTCGACGTCCCGGCCAAGGACATCAACGCGGATCTGGTCGGACCGAGCTGGGGTGAGCAGATCGCCAACAAGGCGTGGACCGGCCTTGGTGTCTTCCTCGTCCTGTGCGTGATCTACCTGGCGATCGCCTTCGAGTGGCGGATGGCCGCCGCCGCACTGGTCGCGCTGATCCACGACATCACCATCACGGTCGGTGTCTACGCCTTGGTCGGCTTCGAGGTCACCCCGGGTACCGTGATCGGTCTGCTGACGATTCTCGGTTACTCGCTCTACGACACGGTCGTCGTCTTCGACTCGCTCAAGGAGCAGGGCAAGGACGCGGCCAAGCAGACGAGGTTCACCTACAGCGAGATCGCCAACCGGTCGATCAACAGCACCTTGGTGCGCTCCATCAACACCACGGTGGTCGCGCTTCTTCCGGTGGGAGGCCTTCTCTTCATCGGTGGTGGCGCGCTCGGCGCAGGCATGCTGAACGACATCTCGCTGTCGCTGTTCGTGGGCCTCGCGGCCGGCGCGTACTCCTCGATCTTCATCGCCACTCCGCTGGTCGCCGACCTCAAGGAGCGGGAGCCGGCGATGAAGGCCCTGAAGAAGCGGGTGCTCGCCAAGCGCGCGAATGCCGCGGCCAACGGAGAGTCGCCGGACACCACGGCACCTCCGGTTGACGATGACGAGCCGGAGGACGACCTTTCGGCGGCTGCCGGAGTGGTCGGCGGCCAGCGTCGTACGCAGCAGCAGTCCCGCAACCGCGGTCGTGGGCGTCCCTCGGGGAAGCGCCGCTGACCCAAGGCAAGGCCAGACGAACGGGCCCCGCTCCTCTTCCGAGGAGCGGGGCCCGCGCGTGTTTCAGCTCAGGGGCTGATGAGGGTCACTGCCACTTGAGGAGCGAGAAACCCTTGATCTTGATCTCGGGATGCGCCGCGACATTTCCCCAGGGCACGTTCTTGATGAACCCGCTCTTGCCGCAGCCGGCGTTGTACCACTTCGCGACGTTCTTCTTCTCGGCTCGCTCTTGGTGGTTCCCGCGGTGGTGGCACCTGCGGGGACGCCGCCCCGGCGAGAGCTGCCATCGCCACGAGGGGCACGACCCCGGTGGCCATCTTGCGTGAGACGCGCACGGCCTGCCCGAGGGGCGATCGGCTATTGCTAAAGTGGCTCGCCGTCACGATCAGGCGTTCGATCATCAACAGCAATGAGGTGGGCGGGTGACCCCCGTGCAGGAGCTGCTGCTCAGCCGCATCCGAGACGTTCCCGATTACCCCGAGCCGGGGGTGATGTTCAAGGACATCACCCCGCTCCTCGCGGACCCGGAGGCGTTCGCCGCGCTGACCGAGACCCTCGCCGGCCTCGCCGTGCGGTACGGCGCCACGAAGATCGTCGGCCTGGAGGCCCGCGGCTTCATCCTGGGCGCCCCTGTGGCGCTGCGCGCGGGGCTCGGCTTCATTCCCGTACGGAAGGCGGGCAAGCTCCCCGGAGCGACGCTCAGCCAGTCGTACGACCTGGAGTACGGCAGCGCCGAGATCCAGGTGCACGCCGAGGACCTCACCGCCGACGACCGCGTCATGATCATCGACGACGTCCTGGCGACCGGCGGCACCGCCGAGGCGTCCCTGCGGCTCATCCGCCGTGCGGGCGCCCAGGTCGCCGGTGTGGCGGTTCTGATGGAGCTCGGCTTCCTCGGAGGCCGCGCCAAGCTGGAGACGGCCCTGGAGAGCGCCCCGCTGGAGGCCCTCCTCACCGTCTGAGCAGCCACCACGCACACCCGAGGCGGGGGGAAGGGGAGGAAAGGGGGAGGAGGGGGGGGGTTTTGGTGGGGGGGGGGGGGGGTGGGGGGGGGGGAAAAGCAGCGGGGGCTTAGTGGGGGGGAA
>NZ_JBVIHP010000004.1:247459-405454 GCF_055570235.1 Streptomyces sp. NPDC031274
TGGATAGGCTTGCTTAGCATCACCCCCTCCCTCCCCCCCCCCCCCCCTCCCCCCCCCCCCCCCCCCCCCCCCGCTCCCCCCCCCCCCCCCCCCCCCCCCCCGCCTCGGGTGTTTCTTCTGTAGAGAGCTCGGGTTCGCCGTGTGGAAACCTCAGGTGTTTCTTCCGTAGTGAGCAGTGTCACGGGCTGGGGGAGAGGCAAAGGTCCAGGATCGATACCATGGGCTCTTCGGGGCCTGACCCAAGGACCCGGATCGCGCACGCACAGGGAGCGCCTCTTGCCAGACGAGTCCAAGGCACTCACCGCCGCCAAGGCCGCAGAGCAGGCCCAGCGCGCGGCGGGGGCCTCTTCTGCGTCCGCGAAGGGCGCCACGCCCGCCAAGGGTGCGACGCCCGCGGCGCCCGTCAAGGGCGCCACACCGGCGAAGCAGGAGAGCACGCCTCCCGGCACCAAGCCCGCACCGAGCGCGCCCGGCGACGCCGCCAAGCGCGACAAGCCGGCCACCGATCAGTCGCGGCCCAAGCCCCCCACCGAGGCCCGCGCGGGCAGCACGACCCCCACGCCACGGCCCACCGCGGCCAAGAACGAGCGCTCGGGCTCCTCCAACCGCGTACGCGCCCGCCTCGCCCGCCTCGGCGTCCAGCGTTCCAACCCGTACAACCCGGTCCTGGAGCCGCTGCTGCGGATAGTGCGCAGCAACGACCCCAAGATCGAGACGGCGACGCTGCGCCAGATCGAGAAGGCCTACCAGGTCGCCGAGCGCTGGCACCGCGGCCAGAAGCGCAAGAGCGGCGACCCGTACATCACGCACCCCCTCGCCGTGACGACGATCCTCGCCGAGCTCGGCATGGACCCGGCCACGCTCATGGCGGGCCTCCTGCACGACACCGTCGAGGACACCGAGTACGGCCTCGACACCCTCAAGCGCGACTTCGGCGACCAGGTCGCCCTGCTCGTCGACGGCGTCACCAAGCTGGACAAGGTCAAGTTCGGCGAGGCCGCGCAGGCCGAGACCGTGCGCAAGATGGTCGTCGCCATGGCCAAGGACCCCCGTGTCCTGGTCATCAAGCTCGCCGACCGCCTGCACAACATGCGCACGATGCGCTATCTCAAGCGGGAGAAGCAGGAGAAGAAGGCCCGCGAGACCCTCGAGATCTACGCGCCCCTGGCCCACCGCCTGGGCATGAACACCATCAAGTGGGAGCTGGAGGACCTCGCCTTCGCGATCCTCTACCCCAAGATGTACGACGAGATCGTGCGCCTTGTCGCCGAGCGCGCCCCCAAGCGCGACGAGTACCTGGCCATAGTGACCGACGAGGTCCAGGCCGACCTGCGCGCCGCCCGCATCAAGGCCACCGTCACCGGGCGCCCGAAGCACTACTACAGCGTCTACCAGAAGATGATCGTCCGAGGCCGCGACTTCGCCGAGATCTACGACCTGGTGGGCATCCGCGTCCTCGTCGACACGGTCCGCGACTGCTATGCCGCTCTCGGCACGGTCCACGCGCGATGGAATCCGGTCCCCGGCCGGTTCAAGGACTACATCGCGATGCCGAAGTTCAACATGTACCAGTCGCTGCACACCACGGTGATCGGCCCCAGCGGCAAGCCCGTCGAGCTCCAGATCCGTACGTTCGACATGCACCGCCGCGCCGAGTACGGCATCGCCGCGCACTGGAAGTACAAGCAGGAGCCGTCCGCTGGCGCCTCCAAGGTGCGCACCGACGTGCCGAAGAAGGCCGGTGGCAAGGACGACCACCTCAACGACATGGCGTGGCTGCGCCAGCTCCTGGACTGGCAGAAGGAGACCGAGGACCCCAGCGAGTTCCTCGAATCGCTCCGTTTCGACCTGTCGCGCAACGAAGTCTTCGTCTTCACGCCGAAGGGCGACGTCATAGCGCTCCCGGCGGGTGCGACCCCGGTCGACTTCTCGTACGCGGTGCACACCGAGGTCGGCCACCGCACCATAGGGGCGCGGGTCAACGGACGGCTCGTGCCGCTCGAATCGACCCTGGACAATGGCGACCTGGTGGAGGTCTTCACCTCCAAGGCGGCCGGCGCGGGCCCGTCCCGTGACTGGCTCGGCTTCGTCAAGTCGCCGCGGGCGCGCAACAAGATCCGCGCGTGGTTCTCCAAGGAGCGCCGCGACGAGGCCATCGAGCAGGGCAAGGACGCCATCGCGCGGGCCATGCGCAAGCAGAACCTGCCGATCCAGCGCATCCTCACGGGCGACTCCCTGGTCACCCTCGCGCACGAGATGCGCTACCCCGACATCTCGTCCCTCTACGCGGCGATCGGCGAAGGCCATGTCACCGCGCAGTCCGTCGTGCAGAAGCTCGTCCAGGCACTCGGCGGCGAGGAAGCAGCCAACGAGGACATCGCCGAGAGCGCGCCGCCCTCACGCGGCCGCAGCAAGCGCCGAGCCAACGCCGACCCCGGTGTCGTCGTCAAGGGCGTCGACGACGTGTGGGTCAAGCTGGCCCGCTGCTGTACGCCCGTCCCCGGCGACCCGATCATCGGCTTCGTCACGCGCGGCAGCGGCGTATCGGTTCACCGCAGCGACTGCGTGAACATCGACTCGCTCTCCCGCGAGCCCGAGCGCATCCTCGAGGTCGAGTGGGCGCCCACCCAGTCCTCGGTCTTCCTGGTCGCCATCCAGGTCGAGGCACTTGACCGCTCGCGCCTGCTCTCGGACGTCACGCGCATCCTCTCGGACCAGCACGTGAACATCCTGTCCGCGGCTGTCCAGACCTCCCGCGACCGGGTCGCCACCTCGCGCTTCACGTTCGAGATGGGCGACCCCAAGCACCTGGGGCACGTGCTCAAGGCCGTCAGGGGAGTCGAAGGCGTGTACGACGTGTACAGGGTGACGTCCGCGCGCAGGCCGTGAACCGGTCCACTACGTAGAGGGGCTCCCGTACATCACGTACGGGAGCCCCTCTACGTAGACAGCGGAAAACTCAGCCGCCGAACTCGTGCAGACCCTTCAGAGCCTGGTCGAGCAGAGCCTGGCGGCCGTCGAGCTCCCTCTGGAGCTTGTCGGCCTTGGCGTCGTTGCCCGCCGTGCGCGCCTTGTCGATCTGGTCGACCAGCTTGTCGACAGCGGCCTGCAGCTGACCGGTCAGACCCGCGGCACGCGCACGTGCCTCAGGGTTCGTCCGGCGCCACTCGGCCTCCTCGGAGTCCTGCAGGGCCCGCTCCACCGCCTGCATCCGGCCCTCGACCTTCGGCCGCGCGTCACGCGGGACGTGGCCGATGGCCTCCCAGCGCTCGTTGAGCGTACGGAAGGCAGCGCGCGCCGACTTGAGGTCCTTCACCGGGACGAGCTTCTCGGCCTCCTCGGCCAGCTCCTCCTTCAGCTTCAGGTTCTCCGTCTGCTCAGCGTCCCGCTCCGCGAAGACCGAGCTGCGCGCCGCGAAGAACACGTCCTGGGCGCCGCGGAAGCGGTTCCACAGATCGTCCTCGTGCTCGCGCTGGGCGCGGCCCGCGGACTTCCACTCGGTCATCAGGTCGCGGTACCGCGCGGCCGTGGGACCCCAGTCGGTCGAACCGGAGAGGGACTCTGCCTCGCCGACCAGCTTCTCCTTGGTCTTGCGGGCCTCTTCGCGCTGGGCGTCCAGCGAGGCGAAGTGGGCCTTGCGACGCTTGGAGAACGCCGAGCGGGCGTGCGAGAAGCGGTGCCACAGCTCGTCGTCCGACTTGCGGTCGAGGCGCGGCAGGCCCTTCCAGGTGTCCACCAGGGCGCGAAGACGCTCGCCCGCCGCCCGCCACTGCTCGCTCTGGGCGAGCTCCTCGGCCTCGACGACCAGCGCCTCCTTGGAGTGCCTGGCCTCGTCCGACTGCTTGGCCTTCTGGACCTTGCGCTCTTCCCGGCGCTCGTCGACGGTCTCGACGAGCTTGTCCAGGCGCTTGCTCAAGGCGTCCAGATCACCGACCGCGTGTGCCTCGTCCACCTGCGTGCGCAGGTGGTCGATGGCGGTCATGGCGTCCTTGGCCGACAGGTCGGTCGTCTTCACCCGGCGCTCGAGAAGTCCGATCTCGACGACCAGACCGTCGTACTTGCGCTCGAAGTAGGCAAGGGCCTCGTCAGGAGATCCCGCTTTCCACGAACCGACTTCGCGCTCGGTGCCGTCGGCCTTGCGCACGTACACGGTCCCCGTCTCGTCGACGCGGCCCCACGGGTCGCTGCTCACAGCGCCTCCTCCACATGATGCCTGTGCAGGGCCTTGAGACCCCCGGCATCGTCCACAGTTTCGTCACCGCCAACATAGGCGACCGGCGGGGCGGCTGTCCGCATCCCGCACGTGGGAAGTTTGCCTGCCAGCGGTCAGGATTTCGACACGGTCGCCTTGTTGATGACGACCGTCGCGTTCGGGGCGCCGTCGCCCTGCCCGGTGCTCTCGCCGGCGTCGGCAATCTTCTTGAGCACCTTCATCCCGGAATCGGAAATGGTCCCGAACGGTGTGTAGTCGGGCGGCAGCTGACTGTCCTGGTAGACCAGGAAGAACTGGCTGCCGCCGCTGTCGCGGCCCGTCTTCTTCTGGGCGTTGTACTGGTTGGCCATCGCCACCGTGCCCGCCGGATACACGTTCCCCTTGAGCTTCTTGTCCTTGAGGTTCTCGTCGGGGATCGAGTAGCCGGGGCCGCCCTCGCCGGTGCCCTTCGGGTCGCCGCACTGCAGGACGTAGATGCCGCCCGTGGTGAGCCGGTGGCACTTGGTGTGGTCGAGATAGCCCTTGTTCACCAGGAAGTTGAAGGAGTTGACCGTGTGCGGGGCCTTCGCCGCCGAGAGGTCGAGGCCGATGTCGCCGCAGGTCGTGCTCAGCTTCATCGCGTAGTCCGCCGACTTGTCGATCGAGAGCGCCGGTTCCTTCTTGAAGCTGAGCGGCTTCACCTTGCCGCTCGCGGGCTTCTGGCAGGGGTCCGCCTTGGTGGTGGGGTTCGCCGCTGCCTCGTCGGTCGGCTTGCCGTCGTCGTCGAAGGCGCCTGCCGCGTACGACACCGCGCCACCGGCCAGGACCACCGCGAGCGCCGAGGCGATCACCGCGTTGCGCATCCGCGCCCTGCGCCGCGCCGCCTCCCGGCGCTGCTGCTGCCGCAAGAACTTCTCCCGGGCGAGCTGACGCCGCCGCTGATCGTTGCTGACCACCGGGTGATCTCTCCTCTGCGTGGATGACCGCTTCTGTGTGCCCCGTACCGTATATGGGTTAGCTGTGGAATCGGGAGCGCCGGTAGGCTCTGATCTGCCGCGATCCTGCGCGGCCACCTCCGCCGGACGACGAACGAAGGACGATCGTGCTCATTGCCGGGTTTCCCGCCGGGGCCTGGGGCACCAACTGCTACTTGGTCGCCCCCGCCGCAGGCGAGGAGTGCGTGATCATCGACCCGGGCCACCAGGCCACCGAGGGAGTCGAGGACGCACTCAAGAAGCATCGGCTCAAGCCCGTCGCGGTCGTCCTCACCCACGGCCACATCGACCATGTCGCCTCGGTCGTCCCGGTCTGCGGGGCGCATGACGTGCCCGCGTGGATCCACCCCGACGACCGGTACATGATGAGCGACCCGGAGAAGGGCATAGGCCGTTCCTTCGGCGCGCAGCTCCTCGGTGAACTGACCGTGGGGGAGCCCTCCGACGTCAAGGAACTGACCGACGGCGCGCGCCTGAAGCTCGCCGGTCTCGACTTCTCCGTCGCGCACGCGCCGGGGCATACGAAGGGGTCGGTGACCTTCCAGTTGCCCGAGTCCGCCGAGGTTCCCTCGGTGTTCTTCTCGGGCGACCTGCTCTTCGCCGGCTCCATCGGACGCACCGACCTGCCCGGCGGATCGCAGGACGAGATGCTCGAGTCGCTGGCGCGCGTGTGCCTGCCGCTCGACGACTCGACCGTGGTCCTGCCGGGTCACAACGAGCACACGACGATCGGCCGTGAGCGCGCCACCAACCCGTATCTGCGTCAGGTGGCCGCCGGCCTGGGAGCCGACGCTCCCCGACGAGGAATGTGACGAGAGAAAACCCGTGAGCACCTTCAAGGCCCCCAAGGGCACCTACGACCTGCTTCCGCCGGACTCAGCGAAGTACCTGGCGGTGCGCGAGGCCATCGCCACGCCGCTGCGGAACTCCGGGTACGGCTACGTCGAGACGCCCGGCTTCGAGAACGTCGAGCTGTTCTCGCGCGGCGTCGGCGAGTCCACCGACATCGTCTCCAAGGAGATGTACGCCTTCGAGACCAAGGGCGGCGACCAGCTCGCCCTGCGCCCCGAGGGCACCGCTTCCGTGCTGCGCGCGGCCCTGGAGGCCAACCTGCACAAGGCGGGCAACCTCCCGGTCAAGCTCTGGTACTCCGGCTCGTACTACCGCTACGAGCGCCCGCAGAAGGGCCGCTACCGCCACTTCTCGCAGGTCGGCGCCGAGGCGATCGGCGCCGAGGACCCGGCTCTCGACGCCGAGCTGATCATCCTCGCGGACCAGGCGTACCGCTCGCTCGGCCTCTCCCAGTTCCGCATCCTGCTCAACTCCCTCGGTGACAAGGAGTGCCGCCCCGTCTACCGCGCCGCGCTGCAGGACTTCCTGCGCGGGCTCGACCTGGACGAGGAGACACGTCGACGTATCGACATCAATCCGCTGCGGGTCCTGGACGACAAGCGCGACGACGTCCAGAAGCAGCTGGTCGGCGCCCCGATGCTGCGCGACTACCTGTGCGACGCGTGCAAGGCGTACCACGAGCAGGTGCGCGAGCTCCTGACGTCGGAGGGCGTCGCGTACGAGGACGACCCGAAGCTGGTCCGCGGCCTGGACTACTACACCCGTACGACCTTCGAGTTCGTCCACGACGGCCTCGGCTCGCAGTCCGCGGTGGGCGGCGGCGGCCGTTACGACGGCCTGTCCGAGATGATCGGCGGCCCCTCGCTGCCGTCGGTCGGCTGGGCCCTGGGCGTGGACCGCACGGTCCTCGCCCTGGAGGCCGAGGGCGTGGAGCTCGAACTGCCCTCCGCGACCAGCGTGTTCGCGGTGCCGCTCGGCGACGAGGCCAGGCGAGTCCTGTTCTCCAAGGTGACGGAGCTGCGCAGGGCGGGCGTCGCGGCCGACTTCTCGTACGGCGGCAAGGGGCTCAAGGGAGCCATGAAGAACGCCAACCGCAGTGGCGCGCGCTTCACGATCGTCGCCGGTGAGCGGGACCTCGCCGAAGGCGTCGTGCAGCTCAAGGACATGGAGTCGGGTGAGCAGGACGCCGTCGCGGTGGACTCCATCGTGGACGTCCTGAAGGGCAAGCTGGCCTAGGGCCTCTCGTTTGGATCAGGCCGGGCTCGCGGGGGCTGGCACGCACATCTGCGGCGTTGTCGTCGGTTTTCCCCAAGCTCTCGGCTTTCGCTCGAGCAGGGGAGGCCCCATTCGCTCCGCGTTGACGCCCTCCTCCGCCTTGCAGCTGCACGCACCAGCCCCCGCTCCCTGATCCGACCTGATCCAAACGAAAGGCCCTAGCCGCACGCGAGAACGAAGACGCGGGGCCCCGGCGGACCGAACGCCCGGGGCCCTTCGTGCGTACCTGCTTATGTCCATCGAACGGTGGACACCCGCGCGCGTGCGGCACAATGTCCCTGCCCGTAGGCCCCCACAAGCGACGGAACGGCGTGATGAGCAAGACGACCCCGGCAAGCGAGAGCCGCCCCTCCGACCACGATCGCGAGCGGGGCGGGGCGGACGCGGCCGCGCCACGCGGTGTCGGCGGGAGCCGTGCGTTCGCGCTGCTCCTGGTGATCACGGGTGCGGCGGGGCTGCTCGCGGCGTGGGTGATCACGCTGGACAAGTTCAAGCTTCTTGAGGACCCGGACTTCACGCCGGGATGCAGCCTCAATCCGGTGGTCTCCTGCGGCAACATCATGACGAGTGAGCAGGCGTCGGCCTTCGGGTTCCCGAACCCGATGCTGGGCATCGCCGCGTACGCGGTCGTGATCTGTGTCGGCATGAGCCTGCTCGGCCGTGCGCGCTTCCCGCGCTGGTACTGGCTGACGCTGAACGCGGGCACGCTCTTCGGGGTCGGCTTCTGCACGTGGCTGCAGTACCAGTCGCTCTACGAGATCAACTCGCTGTGCCTGTGGTGCTGCCTGGCCTGGGTCGCCACGATCATCATGTTCTGGTACGTGACCTCGTTCAACGTCCGCAACGGCCTGCTGCCCGCGCCCTCCTGGCTGCGCACGTTCTTCAGCGAGTTCACGTGGGTGCTTCCGGTGCTGCACGTCGGCATCATCGGGATGCTGATCCTCACGCGCTGGTGGGACTTCTGGACCAGCTGACAGCGCTGACGGCGTTGTCAGTGGGCTGACGTAGGGTTCGAAGCGTGGAGCCCGATCTGTTCACCGCAGCTGCCGAGGACCGCCAGGAGAAGGACCCTTCGACAAGTCCCCTGGCCGTCCGGATGCGCCCGCGCACCCTCGAAGAAGTCGTCGGCCAGCAGCATCTGCTGAAGCGGGGCTCGCCCCTGCGCAGACTGGTGGGCGAGGGCGGCGGAGGACCGGCGGGACCGTCGTCGGTGTTCCTGTGGGGACCGCCGGGCATCGGCAAGACGACCCTCGCGTACGTGGTCTCGAAGGCCACGAACAAGCGCTTCGTGGAGCTCTCCGCGATCACCGCGGGCGTGAAGGAAGTCCGCGCGGTCATCGAGGGGGCCCGCAGGGCCATGGGCGGCCACGGCAAGGAGACCGTCCTCTTCCTGGACGAGATCCACCGCTTCAGCAAGGCCCAGCAGGACTCGCTGCTGCCCGCCGTCGAGAACCGCTGGGTGACCCTGATCGCGGCGACGACCGAGAACCCGTACTTCTCGATCATCTCCCCGCTCCTGTCCCGCTCCCTCCTCCTCACGCTCGAACCGCTCACGGACGACGACCTGCGCGGCCTGCTGCGCCGGGCGCTCACCGAGGAGCGGGGTCTTGGCGGCGCGGTGGAGCTGCCCGAGGACACCGAGGAGCACCTGCTGCGGATCTCGGGCGGCGACGCCCGGCGCGCGCTCACCGCTCTGGAGGCGGGCGCGGGCTCGGCCATCGCCAAGGGCGAGAAGGAGATCACCCTCCAGACCCTGGAGGAGTCGGTCGACCGCGCGGCCGTGACGTACGACCGCGACGGCGACCAGCACTACGACGTCGCGAGCGCCCTCATCAAGTCCATCCGCGGTTCGGACGTGGACGCGGCCCTGCATTATCTGGCCCGGATGATCGAGGCGGGCGAGGATCCCCGCTTCATCGCACGACGCCTGATGATCTCCGCGAGCGAGGACATCGGCCTCGCCGACCCCACGGCACTGCCCACGGCGGTCGCCGCCGCCCAGGCCGTCGCCATGATCGGCTTCCCGGAGGCCGCGCTCACCCTCAGCCACGCGACGATCGCCCTCGCCCTGGCCCCGAAGTCGAACGCCGCGACGATCGCCATCCAGTCCGCCCAGGCCGACGTCCGCGCGGGACTCGCTGGCCCCGTCCCGCCCCACCTGCGCGACGGTCACTACAAGGGAGCGGCCAAGCTCGGCCACGCCCAGGGCTATGTGTACCCGCACGACGTGCCGGGCGCGATCGCCGCCCAGCAGTACGCACCGGACACCGTGGCCGCCAAGCGTTACTACCAACCCACTCGCTACGGCGCCGAGGCGAGGTACGCGGACGTGGTCGAGCGGGTCCGCGAGCGCCTCAAGGGCGAGTAGCCCCGTCCGCCGCTGTCCCTCGCGGCCCGCGTCGGAGGCACCCCCCGTCACCCGGTACACTTGCCCGAAGTGCTGCGTCCCGTGTCCGGTCTCGTACCGGCACCACCAGAACGGGACATCCAGCCGGAGCCCCGGACCTCACGGTCCAGGAATCTCCAGGAGCGTCGCGCACCGTCGAAGGTGTCGCGGGCAGCCCACCACCATCTCGTACTCCGGGAAGCGGTCGGTGGGCCACTCGCGTGCTGCACATAGTGCCCAGACCAGGGAGCGGCTGCCCGCCGGATCCAGAACCACCGGATCCGATGGGTTTCCCAGGCTGCGGATGCGACCTCCCCTAACCCTGGTGAAGCCGATTTCACATGGAACAGAGAGGTTGGTTCATGACGAACCAGTCCCGCCCCAAGGTCAAGAAGTCGCGTGCCCTCGGCATCGCGCTGACCCCGAAGGCCGTCAAGTACTTCGAGGCTCGCCCCTACCCGCCCGGCGAGCACGGCCGTGGCCGCAAGCAGAACTCGGACTACAAGGTCCGTCTGCTCGAGAAGCAGCGTCTGCGTGCGCAGTACGACATCAGCGAGAAGCAGATGGCTCGTGCCTACGACCGCGCCAAGAAGGCCGAAGGCAAGACCGGCGAGGCTCTGGTCATCGAGCTCGAGCGCCGTCTCGACGCCCTGATCCTTCGTTCGGGCATCGCCCGCACGATCTACCAGGCCCGTCAGATGGTCAGCCACGGCCACATCGAGGTCAACGGCGGCAAGGTCGACAAGCCGTCGTTCCGCGTCCGTCCCGACGACGTCGTGATGGTCCGCGAGCGCAGCCGTGAGAAGCCGCTGTTCGTGGTCTCGCGTGAGGGTGGCTTCGCCCCCGACGGCGAGATCCCGCGTTACCTCCAGGTGAACCTGAAGGCCCTGGCCTTCCGTCTGGACCGTGACCCGAACCGCAAGGAGATCCCCGTGATCTGCGACGAGCAGCTCGTCGTCGAGTACTACGCCCGCTGACCCGGACGTAGCTCTCCCTGCTTCAGCCCGTCGCCCGTCCTGCCTTCGTGGTGGGGCGGGCGACGGGTTTTTGCGTTCTCCTTGGGGCCCGTTCCCAGGGCCCGCGCCACCGCCGCGTCCGCGGTCAGACGGTTCCCGGTGGCGACGCACTCCTCGTAACGGGCGTCACCCAGCTGCTCGCGGGCCTTCGACTCGCACAGCTCGTGCGGTCCGCCGAAGTATCCGGAGCCGAACAGCGGAAGGCCCACCGACGGCCAGATGCGGGACGCGGCGCCCTGCAGTACCGCGGCCTCGGCCGGGTCGCCCTCCACCGCGGTGAACAGGGCGAGCAGCTCGATCGCGAGCACCGTGCCGAGCAGATCGTTGAAGGCGTGGTCCAGAGCCAGGCACCGCATGACCAGCTCCCGTGCCGTGGCCGCCTCACCGCGCGTCCAGGCCGCGAAGCCGAGGACATAGAGGGCGTACGCGAGAGTCCAGCGCTCGCCGTGGTCCTCGCAGACCTGGCGTACGTCCTCGCAGAGCACGACCGCGTCGGCGAGCTCGCCGCGGAAGGCGAGAGCCATCGCCAGCTCGACCTGGCCCATCAGGACATTGCTGTTGAGCTCGCCGATCTCGTGGTACTGGTCCAGGGCCGAGCGCAGCAGGCTCTCGGCGCGCGGCATGTCGTCGGCAAGGAGCGCGAGGCAGCCGATGCGGTGCACGGCGTACGCGGTCGCGATGGCGCTGCCCGTGCGCTCCGCCTCGTCCTTGCACTCCTGCAGCGCCGCGAGCGCGGCGACCGTGTCGCCCTGCAGAACCGCCACATAGCCGAGGACCCACAGCGCCTTGAGGCGCGAGTCGTCGTGGCCGCCGTCCAGTTCGAGTGCGCGGTCGAGCCAGTGCCGCCCCTCCGCGAGCCGCCCGCAGCCGACCCAGTAGAACCACAGGCTGCCCGCCAGATACTGGCCCAGATGGGTCTCGTCCGGTTCGGTCAGGCAGTACTCGAGGGCGCCCCGCAGATTGGGCAGCTCCAGGTCGAGGAGTTCGGCGACCCGCGCCTGGCGCGGCGAGAACCAGTCCAGCTCGCACCAGGTGGCGAGCCCCATGTACCAGTCGCGGTGCCGACGCCGCATCCGCGCGAAGTCGCCGGTCGCCTCCAGCCAGTCGGCGCCGTAGGCCCGGACCGTGTCGAGCATGCGGTAGCGGACGCCCGTCGGTCCTTCCTCGCGGGTCACGACGGACTGGGCGAGCAACTCGTCGAGTACGTCGAGCACGTCGTCGGCGTGCAGGCCGTCCCCACTGCAGATGTACTCGGCGGCCTCCAGGTCGAAGGGGCCGCAGAACACGGAGAGGCGCGACCACAGCAGGCGCTCGCCCGCCGTGCACAGCTCATGGCTCCAGCCGATGGCCGTACGCAGGGTCTGATGCCGCGGCGGCACATCGCGCCGGGTCCCGGTGAGCAGCGTGAAACGGTCGTCGAGCCGGGAAAGGAGCTGCGCGGGCGAGAGCGCCCGCAGCCGCCCCGCCGCCAGCTCGACGGCCAGCGGGATCCCGTCGAGGCGGCGGCACAGCTCCGCCACGTCGGATTCGTTCCCCTCGTCCAGGGCGAACCCCGAGAGCCCAGCGGCCGCCCGGTCGGCGAAGAGCGCGGTCGCGTCCGGTGTGGGCAGCGGCGCGAGCGGGAAGATCCGCTCACCCCCGG
Organism: Streptomyces sp. NPDC031274; assembly: GCF_055570235.1. Classification (NCBI taxonomy): domain Bacteria; kingdom Bacillati; phylum Actinomycetota; class Actinomycetes; order Kitasatosporales; family Streptomycetaceae; genus Streptomyces; species Streptomyces sp. NPDC031274. The sequence goes on from NZ_JBVIHP010000004.1 coordinate 259,818, forward strand.
TGTCGAGAGGGCGGCGCCCCACCGCGAGCACGCGGAGCCCGGGGCAGCGGAGCAGCAGATCCCCCACCAGGGAGGCACACGCCTCCACCAGGTGTTCGAACCCGTCGACGACGAGCAGGACTTCCCGCTCCGCGAGATGCTCGATGAGCACCTCGCGCGGTGTGCGGTGCGTGTGATCCGTCAGGCGCAGCGCGTCGGCGACCGTCTGTTCGACCAGGTCCGGGTCCCGGACCGCCGCGAGCTCCACCAGCCACGCGCCGTCCCGCGGCGCGGCTTCACCGGCGGCCCGGACGGCGATGCGCGACTTCCCTACGCCGCCGACACCGGTCACCGTGACCAGGCGTCCGGCCTCCAACTCGGCTGCGAGAGAGTCGAGTTCGTCGAAACGTCCGACGAAGGCGTTGAGCTCCAGAGGGAGATTGCCGGGTCTCGGCGGCTGTGCGGAGGAGCTGTGCCGGTGGTCGCCCGTGCGCTGATGGCGTCGCATGATCTACGGAGCGTACCCACGCATATGCACTCCGTACAATCAATAGAGGTAACTCCCTTGGTCCGACTGGTCCGACGCGGTAATGCGGTGCGGAGCCTCGGCCCCGGCGCGATAGGGTCGGGTGACGACTTTTCGATGTTCAGGGCCGATGTTCAGGGAGCGGTGCACAGTGTCGGGTGGCGAGGTGGCCGGGATCCTGGTGGCCGTCTTCTGGGCGATCCTGGTCTCCTTCCTGGCCGTGGCGCTGGTGAGACTGGCGCAGACGCTCAAGGCGACCACCAAGCTCGTCGCGGATGTGACCGAGCAGGCCGTCCCGCTCCTCGCGGACGCCTCCACCGCGGTGCGCTCCGCGCAGACCCAGATCGACCGGGTCGACGCCATCGCCTCCGACGTACAGGAAGTCACGTCGAACGCGTCCGCGCTCTCCTCGACGGTGGCCTCCACCTTCGGCGGGCCCCTCGTCAAGGTCGCGGCGTTCGGTTACGGGGTGCGCAGGGCCCTGGGCCGCAAGGCAGGACCCGAATCAAACAATGTGCCCCCGGCGCCCGCCCGACGTACCGTGATCGTGGGGCGAACCCTCCCCTCAGCGCGGCGGCGGGGCAAGCGGAAGAAGGACTGACGCAGCGATGTTCCGCCGTACGTTCTGGTTCACCGCGGGCGCCGCTGCCGGTGTGTGGGCCACCACCAAGGTCAACCGCAAGATCAAGCAACTGACCCCCGAGAGCCTCGCGGCGCAGGCCGCGAACAAGGCGGTCGAGGCGGGTCACAAGCTCAAGGACTTCGCTCTCGACGTCCGCGACGGCATGGCCCAGCGCGAGGCCGAACTGGGCGAGGCCCTCGGCCTCGACGCCCCGGTCGACCACGAACTCCCCGGGCAGCGCCGTGTGGTCGTGGCCATCGAGAACGCCAAGACCAGCAAGACCGACAAGAACAAGCAGGGCAAGTACCTCTCGCATTCGAAGTACTCGTACAACCGGAATGAGGACCACTGATGGAGTCGGCCGAGATTCGCCGCCGCTGGCTGAGCTTCTTCGAGGAGCGCGGGCACACCGTCGTCCCTTCGGCGTCGCTCATCGCGGACGACCCGACTCTGCTCCTCGTCCCCGCCGGCATGGTGCCCTTCAAGCCCTACTTCCTGGGTGAGGTCAAGCCGCAGTTCTCGCGCGCCACGAGCGTGCAGAAGTGCGTGCGTACGCCCGACATCGAAGAGGTCGGCAAGACCACGCGCCACGGCACGTTCTTCCAGATGTGCGGCAACTTCTCCTTCGGTGACTACTTCAAGGAAGGCGCCATCACGTACGCCTGGGAGCTGCTCACCAGCTCCGTGGCGGACGGTGGCTACGGCCTCGACCCCGAGCGCCTCTGGGTGACGGTCTACCTCGACGACGACGAGGCCGAGACCATCTGGCGCGAGAAGGTGGGCGTCCCCGCCGAGCGCATCCAGCGCCTGGGCAAGAAGGACAACTACTGGTCCATGGGCGTCCCCGGACCCTGCGGCCCCTGCTCCGAGATCAACTACGACCGCGGCCCCGAGTTCGGCGTCGAGGGCGGCCCGGCCGTCAACGACGAGCGCTACGTGGAGATCTGGAACCTGGTCTTCATGCAGTACGAGCGCGGTGAGGGCACATCGAAGGACGACTTCGAGATCCTCGGCGAGCTGCCCAGCAAGAACATCGACACCGGCCTCGGTCTCGAACGTCTCGCCATGATCCTGCAGGGCGTACAGAACATGTACGAGACCGACACCCTGCGCGTGATCATGGACACGGCCACCGAGCTGACCGGCGTGCGGTACGGCGCCGAGCAGGGTTCGGACGTCTCCCTGCGCGTCGTCGCCGACCACATGCGCACGTCCGTGATGCTCATCGGCGACGGCGTCACGCCCGGCAACGAAGGCCGCGGTTACGTACTGCGCCGCATCATGCGCCGCGCCATCCGCAACATGCGTCTGATGGGCGCCACGGGCCCGGTCGCCGCCGAGCTCGTGGACACCGTCATCAAGTCGATGGGCGAGCAGTACCCCGAGCTCCGATCCGACCGCAAGCGCATCGAGACGGTCGCGCTCGCCGAAGAGGCCGCTTTCCTCAAGGCCCTCAAGGGCGGCACGAACATCCTCGACACCGCCGTCACCGAGACCAAGACCGCCGGTGGCAAGGTCCTCTCCGGCGACAAGGCCTTCCTGCTGCACGACACGTGGGGCTTCCCGATCGACCTCACCCTGGAGATGGCCGCCGAACAGGGCCTGACCGTGGACGAGGACGGCTTCCGGCGCCTGATGAAGGAGCAGCGGGAGCGGGCCAAGGCCGACGCCCAGGCCAAGAAGACCGGCCACGCCGATCTGCACGCCTACCGCGAGATCGCCGACAACTCCGGCGCCACCGACTTCACCGGCTACACCCTCACCGAGAACGAGGCCGTCATCGTCGGCCTCCTGGTCAACGGCGTCTCGTCCCCCGCCGCCCGCGAGGGCGACGAGGTCGAGGTCGTCCTCGACCGCACCCCCTTCTACGCCGAGGGCGGCGGCCAGATCGCCGACTCCGGCCGGATCCGCCTCGACAACGGCGCGGTCGTCGAGATCCGTGACGTGCAGAAGCCGGTCCCCGGCGTGCACGTCCACAAGGGTGTCGTCCAGGTCGGCGAGATCACCGTCGGCGACCAGGTCTGGGCCTCCATCGACGTGCACCGCCGTCGTGCCATCGCCCGCGCCCACTCCGCCACGCACCTCACGCACCAGGCGCTGCGCGACGCACTCGGCCCGACGGCCGCCCAGGCCGGTTCCGAGAACCAGCCGGGCCGCTTCCGCTTCGACTTCGGCTCCCCGTCGGCCGTGCCCACGGCCGTCATGACGGACGTCGAGCAGAAGATCAACGAAGTACTCGCGCACGAACTCGACGTGCAGGCCGAGGTCATGTCGATCGACGATGCCAAGAAGCAGGGCGCCATCGCCGAGTTCGGCGAGAAGTACGGCGAGCGGGTGCGCGTGGTCACCATCGGCGACTTCTCCAAGGAGCTGTGCGGCGGCACGCACGTGCACAACACCGCCCAGCTCGGCCTGGTGAAGCTGCTCGGCGAATCGTCCATCGGCTCGGGCGTGCGCCGTATCGAGGCCCTGGTCGGCGTCGACGCGTACAACTTCCTCGCCAAGGAGCACACCGTCGTCGCCCAGCTCCAGGAGCTGGTCAAGGGCCGTTCCGAGGAGTTGCCCGAGAAGGTCTCCGCCATGCTCGGCAAGCTGAAGGACGCCGAGAAGGAGATCGAGAAGTTCCGCGCGGAGAAGGTCCTGGCGGCCGCCGCCGGTCTCGTCGACCAGGCCAAGGACGTACGAGGCATCGCTCTCGTCACCGGTCAGGTGCCGGACGGCACGGGCGCCGACGACCTGCGCAAGCTGGTCCTCGACGTACGCCACCGCATCCCCGGCGACCGCCCGGCCGTGGTGGCCCTGTTCACGACGGCCAATGGCCGCCCGCTGACGGTCATCGCCACGAACGAAGCCGCCCGCGAGCGTGGTCTCAAGGCGGGTGACCTCGTCCGTACGGCCGCCAAGACCCTCGGTGGCGGTGGCGGCGGCAAGCCGGACGTCGCCCAGGGCGGCGGCCAGAACGCCGCGGCCATCGGCGACGCCATGGCCGCCGTCGAACGCCTCGTGGCAGAGACGGCCTGATGTCCGACTCCGAGGGGGGCATGCGCAGGGGCCGGCGGCTGGCCATCGATGTCGGCGATGCCCGGATCGGGGTCGCCTCGTGCGACCCCGACGGGATCCTCGCCACGCCGGTGGAGACGGTGCCGGGACGCGATGTCCCGGCCGCGCGGCGCCGCCTGAAGCAGCTCGTCGACGAGTACGAACCGATCGAGATCGTCGTCGGACTCCCTCGCTCCCTCAACGGGGGCGAGGGCCCGGCGGCGGCCAAGGTCCGCGCGTTCGTCCAGGACCTCGCCCGCTCGGTGGCCCCCATTTCGGTGAGGCTCGTGGACGAGAGGATGACCACAGTGACGGCCAGTCAGGGGCTGCGCGCCTCAGGCGTGAAGTCCAAAAAGGGCAGGTCTGTCATCGATCAGGCGGCGGCCGTCATCATCCTTCAGCAGGCCCTTGAGTCCGAACGGGCGTCAGGCAATGCCCCGGGCGAGGGCGTCGAAGTGGTCATCTGATCGCGATACGGTAACGTTCCGCGCGATGCGGCGGTGTTCGAACAGCTGGCGCACAGCAGCAAGAGGCGGAACGGTTGCCCGATCACTCAGACGGCGACCCCGCCTCGCGGCATGTAGGGGATCGATGACTGAGTATGGCCGGGGCCCAGGCTCCGAACCGTGGCATCCCGAGGACCCGTTGTACGGGGACGGCGGATGGGGAGGACAGCAGGCCTCCGCCGGTCCGTCCTCCTACGGCGGCCAGGGGCAGTACTACCCTCAGCAGCCGCAGCAGCATGCGCAGTACGACGACTGGAACACGGGCGGGCAGCAGGCTTACGGCCAGCAGCAGTACGGCGGCCCTGTCGGGCAGCAGCAGTACAACGGCAATCCGGAGCAGCAGTACGGCGGGGGCCCGCAGCAGCAGTACAACGGCAGTCCCGAACCTCAGTACGGCGGGGGCCCGGAGCCGCAGTACGGCGGGAGTCCGGAGCAGCCGTACAACGGCGGCTGGGACAACGGGCACCAAGGCCAGGTCCCGTACGGCGCCGATCCGTCGGACCCCTACGGCAACCAGTCCGGCGGCTACGGCGCGGAGAGCCCCGACTACTACGGAACCCCCGACGCGTACCCCCCGCCGGAGCCGCCGTCCCGCCGCCGTGCCGACCCTGAGCCGCAGCAGGACTGGGATCCGGGTCCGGACCAGGGCGAACACGCCTTCTTCTCCGGCGCCGATGATGACGAGGACGAGGACGACGATCCGCCGGGGCGCCGTGGTGGGCGCGGGGACCGTCGAGGCGGACGGGGTGGCAAGAAACCGAAGAAGCGCAGGAGTGGCTGCGCGTGCCTGGTCGTGACGCTGGTCTTCGGTGGCGGTCTCGGCGGGGTCGGCTATTTCGGCTATCAGTTCTACCAGGACCGATTCGGTACGGCGCCGGATTTCGCGGGCGAAGGCACCGGAACCGCCACCGTCGACATCCCCAAGGATTCCGGCGGCTATGTGATCGGCCAGAAACTGAAGGAAGCCGGAGTCGTTAAGAGCGTGGACGCTTTTGTGTCCGCGCAGGCGCAGAACTCCAGTGGCACTTCCATTCAGGCCGGCGTCTATACCCTGAAGAAAAAGATGTCGGCCAAGAGCGCCGTAGAGCTGATGCTCAGCCCGAAGAGCCGCAATAACCTCATCATTCCCGAGGGTAAGCGGAATTCGTGGGTCTACAAGCAGATCGATACGCGCCTGAAGCTCGAAAAAGGCACGACCGAGGGCGTCGCCAAGAAGGAATGGAAGACGCTCGGCCTTCCTGACTGGGCGAACACCAACAAGGACATCAAGGATCCGCTCGAAGGTTTCCTCTACCCCTCCAGCTATCCGGTCGCCAAGGGGCAGAAGCCTGAGGCCGTCCTCAAGGACATGGTCTCCCACTCGGCCGAGCGGTACGACGAGTTGGGCCTCAAGGCGAAGGCCGCCGAGCTGAACCTGAAGGACCCGCTGCAGGTGCTCACGGTGGCGAGCCTGGTCCAGGCGGAAGGCAAGTACAAGCACGACTTCGAGAAGGTCGCGACGGTCGTCTACAACCGGCTCAAGCCGAACAACACCGAGACCTACGGGCTTCTGGATTTCGACTCGACGGTGAACTACGCCAAGGCCGAAAGTACCCTGGACACCGGCACGGTCGACGATCTGCGCAAGTTCAACGACCCGTACAACACGTACAAGATCAAGGGCCTGCCTCCCGGGCCGATCGGTAACCCCGGAGACGAGGCGCTCAAGTCCGCGATCAGTCCGGCCAAGGGGAACTGGTACTACTTCGTCTCCATCAACGCGGACAAGACGCTGTTCGCCGAGACGAACGAGCAGCACGAGCAGAACCGTAAGAAGTACCGCGAAGAACAGAAGAAGAATTCCGGCTGATGAGCACAAAACGCCGAGCCGCAGTCCTCGGCTCACCCATCGCCCACTCCCTTTCCCCGGTGCTGCACCGCGCCGCATACGGGGAGCTGGGCCTGGTCGACTGGACGTACGACCTGTTCGACGTCGACGAGGTGGCCCTGCCCGTCTTCCTGAAGGGCCTCGGTCCCGAGTGGGCCGGGCTCTCGCTGACGATGCCGCTCAAGCGCGCGGTGATCCCGCTGCTCGACGAGATCAGCGAGACGGCCGCCTCCGTCGAGGCGGTCAACACCGTCGTGTTCACGGAGGACGGCCGTCGCGTCGGTGACAACACCGACATCCCCGGCATCGTCGCCGCCCTGCGGGAACGCGGCATCGAGCAGGTCGAGTCGGCCGCGATCCTCGGCGCGGGCGCCACCGCGTCGTCCGCGCTCGCCGCGCTGGCGCGGATCTGCACGGGCGAGGTCGTCGCGTACGTACGCAGCGAGGCGCGCGCCGCCGAGATGCGGCAGTGGGGCGAGCGGCTCGACGTGGAGGTGCGGACGGAGGACTGGGCGGACGCCGAGCGCGCGCTGAGCGCGCCGCTGGTGATCGCCACGACGCCGGCGGGTGCGACCGACGCGCTCTCGGCCGCCGTGCCGGAGCGCCCCGCGACCCTCTTCGACGTCCTGTACGACCCGTGGCCCACCACTCTGGCGGCCCGCTGGTCGATGTACGGCGGTGCCGTCGTCAGCGGGCTCGACCTGCTCGTGCACCAGGCCGTGCTGCAGGTCGAGCAGATGACCGGGCACGCGTCCGCGCCGCTGGCCGCGATGCGCAAGGCCGGGGAACACGCGCTGGCCGCGCGCCAGGACTGACCCCGAGCCGTCCGCTTTCTGGACCGGAGGCCGGGTCCCGCCCTCCGACGTGGGAGGATCAGGGTGGCGGGCCAGGGCCGCGCACCCGGTCGCGCCACGCAGTTCCAGGCGCGAGCATGAGGAGCACCGTTGAGCAGGTTGCGTTGGCTGACCGCGGGAGAGTCCCACGGACCCGCACTTGTCGCGACGCTGGAGGGTCTTCCCGCCGGCGTGCCGATCACCACGGAGATGGTGGCGGACCACCTGGCCCGGCGGCGCCTCGGCTATGGGCGCGGTGCGCGCATGAAGTTCGAGCGCGACGAGATCACCTTCCTCGGCGGCGTCCGGCACGGCCTGAGCATGGGCTCGCCGATCGCGATCATGGTGGGCAACACCGAGTGGCCCAAGTGGGAACAGGTCATGGCGGCCGACCCGGTCGACCCCGAGATCCTCGCCGACCTGGCCCGCAACGCCCCGCTGACCCGGCCCCGGCCTGGCCACGCGGACCTCGCGGGCATGCAGAAGTACGGCTTCGACGAGGCCCGGCCGATCCTGGAGCGCGCCTCGGCCCGTGAGACCGCGGCCCGCGTCGCGCTCGGCGCGGTCGCCCGCTCGTACCTCAAGGAGACGGCCGGGATCGAGATCGTCAGCCACGTCACGGAACTGGCGGCGGCCAAGGCGCCCTACGGCGTCTACCCCACCCCGGCCGATGTCGAGAAGCTCGACGCCGACCCGGTGCGCTGCCTCGACGCGGACGCGAGCAAGGCGATGGTCGCCGAGATCGACCAGGCCCACAAGGACGGCGACACCCTGGGGGGTGTGGTCGAGGTCCTGGCGTACGGCGTGCCCGTCGGCCTCGGCTCGCACGTGCACTGGGACCGGCGGCTCGACGCGCGGCTCGCCGCCGCGCTCATGGGTATCCAGGCCATCAAGGGCGTCGAGGTCGGCGACGGCTTCGACCTGGCGCGGGTGCCGGGCTCCAAGGCGCACGACGAGATCGTCTCCACCGACGACGGCATCCGGCGCACCTCGGGCCGCTCCGGCGGCACCGAGGGCGGCCTGACCACCGGCGAACTGCTCCGCGTGCGCGCCGCGATGAAGCCCATCGCGACCGTGCCGCGCGCGCTGGCCACCATCGACGTCGCCACCGGCGAGGCCACCAAGGCCCACCACCAGCGCTCCGACGTGTGTGCGGTCCCGGCCGCGGGCATCGTCGCCGAGGCCATGGTCGCGCTGACCCTGGCCGACGCCGTCGCCGAGAAGTTCGGCGGCGACAGCGTGCCCGAGACCCGGCGGAACGTCGCGTCGTACCTCGACAACCTGCAGATCCGGTGACCGGCCCGCAGATCGTTCTGGTCGGGCCGATGGGCGTGGGCAAGTCGACGGTGGGCGCACTGCTCGCCGAGCGCCTCGGCACCGTCTACCGCGACACCGACGCCGACATCGTTCTCGTACAGGGCCGGGAGATCTCGGACATCTTCCTGGACGAGGGGGAGGCGCACTTCCGTGACCTGGAGCGGGAGGCCGTGCGTACGGCGCTCGCCGAGCACGCGGGGATCCTCGCTCTCGGCGGGGGCGCGATCCTCGACGACTCGACCCGCGCGCTTCTCGCACCGCACCCCGTCGTCTATCTCTCGATGGACGTCGAGGAGGCGGTCAAGCGCACCGGCCTGAACGTCGCGCGCCCCCTGCTCGCGGTCAACCCGCGCAAGCAGTGGCGCGCACTGATGGACGCCCGCCGCCACTTGTACGCCGAAGTCGCCCGCGCCGTCGTCGCCACCGACGACCGCACCCCCGAAGAGGTCGCCCAAGCGGTCCTCGACGCACTGGAGTTGAAGGAAGCATGACGGAGATGGCCGAGACGTCGGGGCAGACGCCCACCCGCATCCAGGTCGGCGGCACCGCGGGCACCGAGCCGTACGAGGTGCTCGTCGGACGGCAGCTCCTCGGTGAACTGCCCGGCCTGATCGGCGAGCGCACCAAGCGCGTCGCGATCATCCACCCCGAGGCGCTCGCCGAGACGGGCGAGGCGCTGCGCGAGGACTTGGCGGGCCAGGGCTTCGAGGTCGTCGCCATCCAGGTGCCGAACGCGGAGGAGGCCAAGACCGCCGAGGTCGCCGCGTACTGCTGGAAGGCGCTCGGCCAGTCCGGCTTCACCCGCAGCGACATCATCATCGGTGTCGGCGGCGGAGCCACCACGGACCTCGCCGGGTTCGTGGCCGCGACCTGGCTGCGCGGGGTCCGCTGGATCGCCGTGCCGACCACCGTGCTCGGCATGGTGGACGCCGCGGTCGGCGGCAAGACCGGCATCAACACCGCCGAGGGCAAGAACCTCGTCGGCTCCTTCCACCCGCCCACCGGCGTGCTGTGCGACCTCGCCGCGCTCGACTCGCTGCCGGTCAACGACTTCGTGTCGGGCCTCGCGGAGATCATCAAGGCAGGCTTCATCGCCGACCCGGCGATCCTCGAACTGATCGAGGAGGACCCGCAGGCGGCGCGCAGCCCGCAGGGCCCGCACACCGCCGAGCTGATCGAGCGCTCCATCAAGGTCAAGGCCGAAGTCGTCTCCGGCGACCTCAAGGAGTCGGGCCTGCGCGAGATCCTCAACTACGGCCACACCCTCGCCCACGCCATCGAGAAGAACGAGCGCTACAAGTGGCGGCACGGCGCCGCCGTCTCCGTGGGCATGGCCTTCGCGGCCGAACTCGGCCGCCTCGCAGGACGCCTCGACGACGCGACCGCCGACCGGCACCGCGCCGTCCTGGAGTCGGTCGGCCTGCCCCTGAGCTACCGCTACGACCAGTGGCCCAAGCTCCTGGAGACCATGAAGGTCGACAAGAAGTCCCGCGGTGACCTGCTGCGTTTCATCGTCCTCGACGGCCTCGGCAAGCCCGCCGTCCTGGAGGGACCCGACCCCGCGGTGCTGCTCGCCGCGTACGGCGAAGTGGCGAACTAGCGCTCAGCAGCGCCGAATCGGCCCATCGGAACAAGCCACGGGCACCCTGCGGCCTCCCCGGCCGTTCACACAACGTCGGCCGGGGGCGGTACCGTTCGGTAACGGGTGGCCCCGGCCGCCGCCCGACCAGCGTCAGTCGCACGAGACGGAGTGGCACCGGATGCAGCACGCAGTGGGGTCTCCGCTGCCGCCGCCCCATCAGCCGGGGCACGGATCAGCCACCGGCTGGTCCCCGGCCGCACACCACCCGAGCGGTCCGCCGCCGGGTGCCGCGCCGGGCGGCCCACCGCCTCCCGCGCCGGGTTTCGCCGGCGCCCCGCACCCACCGGGCACGGCCCCGCATCCGCAGGGACCGGGCCCGCATCCGCAGGGTCCGGCCGCGCACCCGCACGCCCCGGTGCCGGGAGCCCCGCAGCACCATCACGTGCCGGGTGGTGCCCCCGTGCCGCCGACCCCGGACACGACGGGCCACATCCAGCTGCCGCCCGGCGGCCCCGTGGCCATGCCGAGCCCCCCGCCCGGCACGGCCCAGGCGGACAGCGGCGCCACCACCCTCGCCGTCCTCCTGATCGGCCCCGCGGGCGCGGGCAAGACGAGCGTCGCCAAGTTCTGGGCGGAGCACCGCCGGGTGCCGACCGCCCACATCAGCCTCGACGACGTACGCGAATGGGTCCGCTCGGGGTTCGCGGACCCCCAGTCCGGCTGGAACGACCACTCCGAGGCGCAGTACCGCCTGGCCCGCCGCACCTGCGGCTTCGCCGCACGGAACTTCCTGGCCAACGGCATCTCGTGCATCCTCGACGATGCGGTGTTTCCCGACCGCCCGGTCGTCGGCCTCGGCGGCTGGAAGCGTCATGTGGGTCCAGGGCTGCTGCCGGTGGTCCTGCTGCCCGGCCTGGAGATCGTCCTGGAGCGCAACGCCGAGCGCAGCGGCAATCGCCGCCTCACGGACGAGGAAGTGGCCCGCATCCACGGCCGCATGGCGGGCTGGTACGGCTCCGGGCTTCCCATCATCGACAATTCCCAGCTGGACGTCCCGGCCACCGCCCGCGTCCTGGACGACGTGCTCGCACGCTCCATCGCGAGCCCGCCGCAGTGGTAGGCCCGTCCGCCTCCGTATGCCCCCGGGTATGCCCCCAGGAAAGTCCTGGACCGCTCGGTCGGACGCGCTGAACCGGCCGTCCCGCGCCGCCGCTCATAGGCTCGTCCCATGTCAGAGGTGTACGCGGCCCGCCGTGAGCGGCTGAGGGAGCGCTGTGCCGCAGGTGGCAGCGCGTCGGCGTTGGTGTCCCGTCCCGCCAACGTGCGGTATCTCGCGGGAGCGGCGCCGCACGGCTCCGTGCTCCTGCTGGGCAGCAGCGAGGATCTGCTGCTGTGCGGCGGTCCGCTCGGTGACGGGCAGGGCGAGGGGCGGCCCGACGCGGGTCTTCGGGTGCAGCTGCTCGACGCGTCAAGTGGGGATCCGGCCGTCGCGGGTGCCGATCTCGCGGCCGCGCAGGGTGCCGATTCGCTGGCCATCGAGGAGCACGACCTCACGGTCGCCCGGCATCGCGCGCTTGGCTCCGTCGCGCCGCGGCTGCGGCTCGCGGACCTCGGGGGAGCGGTCGAACAACTGCGCCTCGTCAAGGACGAGGAGGAGATCTCCTGCCTGCGGATCGGCTCCGAGATCGCCGACCAGGCGCTCGGTGAGCTGCTCGAATCCATTCTGGTGGGGCGTACGGAACGCCATCTCGCCCTGGAACTCGAGCGCCGTCTCGTGGACCACGGCGCGGACGGGCCCGCCTTCCCGACCTCCGTGGGCACCGGGCCGAACTCCGGCCGCGGCGCGCACCGGCCGTCGGACCGGCGGGTGGAGGAAGGAGATTTCCTCTCCGTGTGCCTGGGGGCCAGCTACCGCGGCTACCGTTGCGAGATCGGACGTACATTCGTCATCGGTACGTCTCCCGCGGACTGGCAGATCGATCTCTACGACCTCGTCTTCGCCGCTCAGCGGGCGGGCAGGGAGGCTCTCGCACCAGGTGCGCCCTACCGCGACATCGACCGCGCGGCCCGCCACGTACTGGACTCCGCAGGGTATGCGGACGGTCTCCCTGCGTTGATGGGGCATGGGGTGGGGCTCGAAATCGACGAGGACCCGCAGTTGGCGCCCGCGGCCATGGGTAAACTGGACGCTTGCGTGCCGGTCACCGTCGAACCGGGGGTTCACATCCCGGGACGGGGTGGTGTCCGGATCGATGACACGCTCGTCGTGCGCCCCGAGGCGGACGGCGGACCCGAGCTACTCACCATCACGACCAAGGAGCTGCTCGCGCTCTAGCTTTTCGAGCTGTGCGCGTGCGCCGGGGTCGTCCACGTCAGTCCAGGAGATTCCGCAACCGTGGCTTCCACGAACGACCTCAAGAACGGCCTGGTGCTCAAGCTCGACGGGGGCCAGCTCTGGTCCGTCGTCGAGTTCCAGCACGTCAAGCCCGGCAAGGGCCCCGCCTTCGTGCGCACCAAGCTCAAGAACGTGCTGTCCGGCAAGGTCGTCGACAAGACCTTCAACGCCGGCGTCAAGGTCGACACGGCGACGATCGACAAGCGCGACATGCAGTTCTCCTACATGGACGGCGACTACTTCGTCTTCATGGACATGGAGACGTACGACCAGCTGCACGTCGACCGCAAGTCCGTCGGTGACGCCGCCAACTTCCTGATCGAGGGCTTCACGGCCTCCGTCGCGCAGCACGACGGCTCGGTCCTCTTCGTCGAGCTGCCCGCCGCGGTCGAGCTCGTCATCCAGGAGACCGAGCCCGGTGTCCAGGGCGACCGCTCCACGGGTGGCACCAAGCCCGCGACGCTGGAGACCGGCCACCAGATCCAGGTCCCGCTCTTCATCACCACGGGCGAGAAGATCAAGGTCGACACCCGTGACAGTGGCTACCTCGGCCGGGTGAACAGCTAACCGTGGCTGCTCGGAATACGGCCCGCAAGCGCGCCTTCCAGATCCTCTTCGAGGCCGACCAGCGTGGTGCCGACGTAGTGACGGTCCTCGCGGACTGGGTGCGTCACTCGCGGTCCGACACCCGGCAGCCGCCGGTGAGCGAGTACACGATGGAGCTGGTCGAGGGGTACGCGCAGCACGCGCGCCGCATCGACGAGCTGATCTCGCAGTACGCCGTCGCGTGGACCCTGGACAGGATGCCGGTCGTCGACCGCAACATCCTGCGGCTCGGTGCCTACGAGCTGATCTGGGTCGACGAGACGCCGGACGCCGTGGTCATGGACGAGTCCGTGCAGCTCGCCAAGGAGTTCTCCACGGACGACTCGCCGTCCTTCGTGAACGGACTGCTCGGCCGCTTCAAGGACCTGAAGCCGACCCTGCGCCGCGACGAGGCGTAAGGCCGCGACACGGCGAGGCGCGAGCCTCCAACGCCGCTCAGAGGGCCCGCAGCGACGCGCTGCGGGCCCTCTGGCGTTCCTTGGGGCCCCTGGTGCCTCTGTGTCCTCTGAGGGCTCAGAGGCGTACGTAGAACGCCGGGGTGGCCGGAACCCCATCGGTTCCGGCCACCCCGGCGTTACGTTTCTGCTCAGCTCTCCCTTGAGGGATCAGACGTCGTCGTGGGCGACGGCGCGGCGCGCGTCCGCGTCCAGGACGCCCCAGCTGATCAGCTGCTCGGTGAGAACCGAGGGCGACTGGTCATAGATCACGGCGAGAGTGCGCAGGTCGTCCTGGCGGATCGAGAGCACCTTGCCGTTGTAGTCACCGCGCTGCGACTGGATCGTGGCCGCGTAACGCTGCAGCGGTCCCGCCTTCTCGGCCGGGACGTGCGCCAGGCGCTCGAGGTCGAGCACGAGCTTGGGCGGCGGCTCGGCCGCACCGCCCGGGGCGGTGCCGGGCAGCAGCTCCTGAACCGGGACTCCGTAGAAGTCCGCCAGCTCGGCGAGGCGCTGTACGGTCACGGCGCGGTCGCCGCGTTCGTACGAACCGACCACGACCGCCTTCCAGCGTCCCTGGGACTTTTCCTCGACACCGTGGAGGGAAAGGCCCTGCTGGGTACGGATGGCGCGGAGCTTGGCCCCGAGCTGTTTGGCGTATTCGCTGGACATATAGCTCCCCGGACGAAGAACGGTAACTCACTGTGAGGTTACGCAGCGTTACTTGGGTGCGTCAAGCCGAATGGTCCGTACCGCCCCCTCCCAGGGGGTCGTGACCGGGGGTGTTGCCGGTGCTGGTAACGTGGATGGCGCAATTTCGACGTCCTTTAAGGTCCGTCCCGTGAGGCGGAGAAGGAGGTCCGTTTCATATGGACTCGCACGACACGAACGAATCCGATGTCGCCAGGCCCGTGCTCGAAGGCCCGGACATCGCACGGGTGTTGACCCGTATCGCACACGAGATCGTCGAGCGCGCCAAAGGCGCCGAAGACGTGGTGCTGCTCGGCATTCCCACCCGCGGTGTCTTCCTCGCCCGGCGCCTCGCCGAGAAGCTCGAAGAAATCACCGGACGCACGATCCCGGTTGGCTCACTCGACATCACGATGTACCGCGACGATCTGCGCATGCACCCGCCGCGCGCACTCGCCCGCACCGAGATCCCCGGTGACGGCATCGACGGCCGCCTCGTCGTCCTCGTGGACGACGTGCTCTTCTCCGGCCGTACCATCCGCGCGGCCCTCGACGGCCTGAACGACATCGGCCGTCCGCGCGCCGTGCAGCTCGCCGTCCTTGTCGACCGCGGCCACCGCGAACTTCCGATCCGCGCCGATTACGTCGGCAAGAACCTCCCCACGTCGCTGCGGGAGACGGTCAAGGTCCAGCTCGCCGAGGAGGACGGCCGCGACGCCGTGCTGCTCGGCGCCAAGCCCGCTTCCGCGTAGGCCCGGCTTCCTCCACGGGGCACCGGGGCACACCCCTGCGCGCCCGCGTGCCCGCACACCTCCACATGACGGAGTACACCCAGATGATGCGACACCTCATCTCGGCCGCCGACCTCACCCGCGACGACGCCGTTCTCATCCTCGACACCGCCGAGGAAATGGCCCGGGTCGCCGACCGGCCGATCAAGAAACTGCCCGCGCTGCGCGGCCGCACGATCTGCAACCTGTTCTTCGAGGACTCGACGCGGACCCGGATCTCCTTCGAGGCCGCAGAGAAGCGCCTCTCCGCCGACGTCATCAACTTCGCCGCCAAGGGCTCCAGCGTCTCCAAGGGGGAGTCCCTCAAGGACACCGCCCAGACCCTGGAGGCGATGGGCGTCGACGCCGTCGTCATCCGGCACGGCGCGTCCGGCGCCCCCTACCGCCTCGCCACCTCCGGCTGGATCGACGCCCCGGTGATCAACGCGGGCGACGGCACCCACCAGCACCCCACGCAGGCACTGCTCGACGCCTTCACCATGCGGCGCCGCCTCGTCGGCAGGGACGCGGGCCTGGGCAAGGACCTGAACGGCAAGCGCATCACGCTCGTCGGCGACGTCCTGCACAGCCGGGTCGCGCGCTCGAACGTCGACCTCCTGCACACCCTGGGCGCCGAGGTCACCCTCGTCGCCCCGCCCACGCTCGTGCCGGTCGGCGTGGACACCTGGCCCTGCGACGTCTCGTACGACCTGGACCGTGTGCTCCCGAAGTCCGACGCCGTGATGATGCTGCGCGTGCAGCGCGAGCGCATGAACGCCGCGTTCTTCCCCACCGAGCGCGAGTACTCGCGCCGCTACGGCCTCGACGGCGAGCGCATGGCGAAGATGCCCGAGCACGCCATCGTGATGCACCCCGGGCCGATGGTCCGCGGCATGGAGATCACCGCCGAGGTCGCCGACTCCGACCGCTGCACGGTCATCGAGCAGGTCGCCAACGGCGTCCACACCCGGATGGCCGTTCTCTACCTGCTCCTGGGCGGCAACGAACCCGCCGTCACCCACACGCGCCCCACCGGTTCCGAGGAGAAGTAAAACCATGAGCAAGACCCTGATCCGTGGTGCGAAGGTGCTCGGCGGCGAGCCGCAGGACGTCCTGATCGACGGCGAGACGATCCTCGAGGTGGGGACCGGCATCGAGACCGGTGACGACGTGACCGTCGTCGAGGCCGAGGGCAAGATCCTGCTGCCCGGCCTCGTCGACCTCCACACCCACCTGCGCGAGCCCGGCCGCGAGGACTCCGAGACCGTCCTGACCGGCACGCGCGCCGCCGCCTCCGGTGGCTACACCGCCGTGTTCGCCATGGCCAACACCTTCCCCGTCGCCGACACCGCCGGTGTCGTCGAGCAGGTCTACCGCCTCGGCCAGGAGGGCGGATACGCGGACGTCCAGCCGATCGGCGCCGTCACCGTCGGCCTCGAGGGCAAGAAGCTCGCCGAGCTCGGCGCCATGCACGAGTCCGCGGCCGGTGTCACCGTCTTCTCCGACGACGGCAAGTGCGTCGACGACGCCGTGATCATGCGCCGCGCCCTGGAGTACGTGAAGGCGTTCGGCGGCGTGGTCGCCCAGCACGCGCAGGAGCCGCGCCTCACCGAGGGCGCCCAGATGAACGAGGGCGTCGTCTCCGCGGAGCTCGGTCTCGGCGGCTGGCCCGCCGTCGCCGAGGAGTCGATCATCGCGCGTGACGTGCTGCTCGCCGAGCACGTCGGTTCGCGGGTGCACATCTGCCACCTGTCGACAGCGGGCTCCGTCGAGATCGTGCGCTGGGCCAAGTCGCGCGGCATCGACGTGACCGCGGAGGTCACCCCGCACCACCTGCTCCTGACCGACGAGATGGTCCGCTCGTACAACCCGGTCTACAAGGTCAACCCGCCGCTGCGCACCGAGCGCGACGTCATGGCGCTGCGCGAGGCCCTGGCCGACGGCACGATCGACATCGTCGCCACCGACCACGCCCCGCACCCGCACGAGGACAAGGACTGCGAGTGGGCCGCGGCCGCCATGGGCATGGTGGGCCTGGAGACCGCGCTCTCCGTCGTCCAGCAGACGATGGTCGAGACGGGCCTGCTCACCTGGGCCGCGGTCGCCGACCGGATGTCCGTCAAGCCCGCCGAGATCGGCCGGGCGAAGGGCCACGGACGTCCCGTCTCGGCAGGTGAGCCCGCGAACCTCACGCTTCTCGATCCGGCTTACCGTGGTGTCGTGGACCCCGCGGGCTTCGCCTCGCGCAGCGGCAACACCCCCTACGAGGGCCGTGAGCTGCCGGGCCGCGTGACGCACACGTGGCTGCGGGGCCGCGCCACGGTCGTCGACGGGAAGCTCGCGTGACATCTCTGATCTCCACCGCCGCAGGAAGTGCCGTCACCTTCGCCGCCGAGAAGAAGTCGGCTGACGTGACGGACTGGGCAGCCCGCGCGGGCTGGGTCGTCGGCCTGCTGCTCTTCATCGCGCTCGTCTACTGGCTGATGCGCGAGGGCTGGAAATGGCGCGGCACGCTCCAGGGCGACCTGCCGGAGCTGCCCAGCGCGCCGAGCGAGCCGGGCCCGGCGAAACTTGAGCTGAGCGGCCGCTACCACGGCTCCACGACGGCAGGGCAGTGGCTCGACCGCATCGTGGCGCACGGCCTCGGCACCCGCAGCCGCGTGGAGCTGACGCTCACGGACGCGGGCCTCGATGTCGTACGCCCCGGGGCAGCCGACTTCTTCGTCCCGGCCGCACAGCTGCGCGAGGCCCGCCTCGACAAGGGCATCGCGGGAAAGGTCCTCGCGGAGGGCGGTCTGCTGATCGTCACCTGGGAGCACGGCGAGAAGCGACTCGACTCCGGCTTCCGCTCGGACCACGCGGCCGAACAGGCTGAGTGGGTCGAGGCCATCAACAACATGATCCATACGACCAGCACGACGGAAGGCACCGCACGATGACGACCTCCACAAGGGGAGCCAGCAAGGTTCCCGCCGTACTCGTCCTGGAGGACGGCCGCATCTTCCGCGGCCGCGCCTACGGGGCCGTGGGGGAGACCTTCGGCGAAGCGGTGTTCTCCACCGGCATGACCGGCTACCAAGAGACCCTCACCGACCCCTCGTACCATCGCCAGGTCGTCGTCATGACGGCCCCGCACGTCGGCAACACGGGCGTGAACGACGAGGACGACGAGTCCGCCCGCATCTGGGTCTCCGGCTACGTCGTGCGCGACCCCGCGCGCGTGTCATCGAACTGGCGCGCCAAGCGCTCGCTCGACGAGCAGCTCGCGAACCAGGGCGTCGTCGGCATCTCCGGCATCGACACCCGCGCCCTCACCCGCCACCTGCGCGAGCGCGGCGCGATGCGCGTCGGCATCTTCTCCGGCGATGCCTTCGCCGGCGTCGGCGACGACGCCCTGCTCGCCAAGGTGCAGGCGTCCCCGCAGATGAAGGGCGCCGACCTCTCCGCCGAGGTGGCCACCAAGGAGACGTACGTCGTCCCCGCGATCGGCACCAAGAAGTTCACGGTCGCCGCCGTGGACCTCGGCATCAAGGGCATGACCCCGCAGCGCATGGCCGAACGCGGCATCGAGGTGCACGTCCTGCCCGCCACCGCCACGGTGGAAGACGTGTACGCGGTCAACCCTGACGGCGTGTTCTTCTCCAACGGCCCCGGCGACCCGGCCACCGCGGACCACCCCGTCTCCGTCATGCGGGGCGTGCTCGAACGCAGGACGCCGCTGTTCGGCATCTGCTTCGGCAACCAGATCCTCGGCCGCGCCCTCGGCTTCGGCACCTTCAAGCTGAAGTACGGCCACCGCGGCATCAACCAGCCGGTGCAGGACCGCACGACCGGCAAGGTCGAGGTCACCGCGCACAACCACGGCTTCGCCGTCGACGCGCCCCTCGACAAGGTCTCGGACACCCCCTTCGGGCGCGCCGAGGTCTCCCACGTGTGCCTGAACGACCAGGTGGTGGAGGGGCTTCAGCTGCTCGACCAGCCGGCCTTCAGCGTCCAGTACCACCCCGAGGCGGCCGCGGGCCCGCACGACGCCGCGTACCTCTTCGACCGCTTCGTATCCCTGATGACCGCAGAAGGAGCCCAGCGTGCCTAAGCGCACCGATATCCAGTCCGTCCTGGTCATCGGCTCCGGCCCGATCGTCATCGGCCAGGCAGCGGAGTTCGACTACTCCGGCACCCAGGCCTGCCGCGTCCTGAAGGCCGAGGGCCTGCGCGTCATCCTGGTGAACTCCAACCCGGCGACGATCATGACCGACCCGGAGATCGCCGACGCCACGTACGTCGAGCCGATCACCCCCGAGTTCGTCGAGAAGATCATCGCCAAGGAGCGCCCCGACGCGCTGCTCCCGACCCTCGGCGGCCAGACCGCGCTCAACACCGCGATCTCCATGCACGAGCAGGGCGTCCTGGAGAAGTACGGCGTCGAGCTCATCGGCGCCAACGTCGAGGCGATCAACAAGGGCGAGGACCGCGACCTCTTCAAGGGCGTCGTCGAAGAGGTCAACAAGAAGATCGGGCACGGCGAGTCCGCCCGCTCGTACATCTGCCACTCCATGGACGACGTCCTCAAGGGCGTCGACGAGCTCGGCGGCTACCCCGTGGTCGTCCGCCCCTCCTTCACCATGGGCGGCGCCGGTTCCGGCTTCGCGCACGACGAGGAGGAGCTGCGCCGCATCGCGGGGCAGGGCCTCACGCTCTCGCCGACCACCGAGGTGCTCCTGGAGGAGTCCATCCTCGGCTGGAAGGAGTACGAGCTGGAGCTGATGCGCGACAAGAACGACAACGTCGTGGTCGTCTGCTCCATCGAGAACTTCGACCCGATGGGCGTGCACACCGGCGACTCGATCACCGTCGCGCCCGCGATGACGCTGACCGACCGCGAGTACCAGACGCTGCGTGACGTCGGCATCGCGATCATCCGCGAGGTCGGCGTCGACACCGGCGGCTGCAACATCCAGTTCGCCATCGACCCGACGGACGGCCGGGTCATCGTCATCGAGATGAACCCGCGCGTCTCGCGGTCGTCGGCGCTCGCCTCGAAGGCCACCGGCTTCCCGATCGCGAAGATCGCCGCGAAGCTCGCCGTCGGCTACACGCTCGACGAGATCCCGAACGACATCACCGAGAAGACCCCGGCCTCCTTCGAGCCGACGCTCGACTACGTAGTGGTCAAGGCCCCGCGTTTCGCCTTCGAGAAGTTCCCCTCGGCGGACTCGACCCTGACGACCACCATGAAGTCGGTCGGCGAGGCCATGGCGATCGGCCGCAACTTCACCGAGGCGCTGCAGAAGGCCCTGCGGTCCCTGGAGAAGAAGGGTTCGCAGTTCACCTTCGTGGGCGAGCCCGGTGACAGGGCGGAGCTGCTCGAAGAGGCGGTCCGGCCGACCGACGGGCGCATCAACTCCGTCATGCAGGCCATCCGCGCCGGCGCCACCCCCGAGGAGGTCTTCGAGTCCACGAAGATCGACCCGTGGTTCGTCGACCAGCTCTTCCTGATCAAGGAGATCGCGGACGAGCTCGCCGCAGCCGAGCGCCTGGACGCCGAACTCCTTGCCGAGGCCAAGCGGCACGGCTTCTCCGACCACCAGATCGCCGAGATCCGCGGCCTGCGCGAGGACGTCGTCCGCGAGGTCCGGCACGCCCTCGGGGTCCGCCCGGTCTACAAGACGGTCGACACCTGCGCCGCCGAGTTCGCCGCGAAGACGCCGTACTTCTACTCCTCGTACGACGAGGAGAACGAGGTCGCCAAGCGCGAGAAGCCCGCGGTCATCATCCTGGGCTCGGGCCCCAACCGCATCGGCCAGGGCATCGAGTTCGACTACTCCTGCGTCCACGCCTCCTTCGCGCTGAGCGACGCGGGCTACGAGACCGTGATGGTCAACTGCAACCCGGAGACCGTCTCCACGGACTACGACACCTCCGACCGTCTGTACTTCGAGCCGCTGACGCTCGAGGACGTCCTGGAGATCGTCAACGCCGAGGCGCAGGCAGGGCCGATCGCGGGTGTCGTCGTCCAGCTCGGCGGCCAGACCCCGCTCGGCCTCGCACAGGCGCTCAAGGACAACGGCGTCCCGGTCGTGGGCACACCGCCCGAGGCCATCCACGCCGCCGAGGACCGCGGCGCCTTCGGCCGCGTGCTCGCCGAGGCCGGTCTCCCCGCGCCCAAGCACGGCACCGCCACCACCTTCGACGAGGCCAAGGCCATCGCCGACGAGATCGGCTACCCCGTCCTCGTCCGCCCGTCGTACGTGCTCGGCGGCCGCGGCATGGAGATCGTGTACGACGAGACCCGCCTCTCCGCGTACATCGAGGAGTCGACCGAGATCAGCCCCTCGCGTCCGGTGCTCGTCGACCGCTTCCTCGACGACGCGATCGAGATCGACGTGGACGCGCTCTACGACGGCCACGAGCTCTACCTCGGCGGTGTCATGGAGCACATCGAGGAGGCCGGTATCCACTCCGGCGACTCCGCGTGCGCGCTGCCCCCGATCACGCTCGGCGGCTACGACATCAAGCGCCTGCGGGCCTCCACGGAGGGCATCGCCAAGGGCGTCGGCGTGCGCGGTCTGATCAACATCCAGTTCGCGATGGCCGGGGACATCCTCTACGTCCTCGAGGCCAACCCGCGTGCCTCGCGCACCGTCCCCTTCACCTCGAAGGCCACCGCGGTGCCGCTCGCCAAGGCCGCGGCGCGCATCTCCCTCGGCGCGACCGTCGCCGAGCTGCGCGCCGAGGGCATGCTCCCGGCGACCGGTGACGGCGGCACGCTGCCGATGGACGCGCCGATCTCGGTGAAGGAGGCCGTCATGCCGTGGTCGCGCTTCCGCGACATCCACGGACGTGGCGTCGACACCATCCTCGGCCCGGAGATGCGCTCCACCGGTGAAGTCATGGGCATCGACTCGGTGTTCGGCACGGCGTACGCCAAGTCGCAGGCGGGCGCGTACGGTCCGCTGCCGACCAAGGGCCGTGCCTTCATCTCCGTCGCCAACCGCGACAAGCGTTCGATGATCTTCCCGGCGCGTGAACTGGTCGCGCACGGCTTCGAGTTGCTCGCCACGTCCGGCACGGCCGAGGTGCTCAAGCGCAACGGCATCAACGCCACGGTCGTGCGCAAGCAGAGCGAGGGCGAGGGCCCGAACGGCGAGAAGACGATCGTCCAGCTCATCCACGACGGCGCGGTCGACCTCATCATCAACACCCCGTACGGCACGGGTGGCCGCCTCGACGGCTACGACATCCGTACGGCCGCCGTGTCCCGCTCCGTGCCCTGCCTGACCACGGTCCAGGCGCTCGCCGCCGCAGTCCAGGGCATCGACGCGCTCAACCACGGGGACGTGGGCGTCCGTTCACTCCAGGAACACGCGGAGCATCTGACCGCGGCCCGCGACTAGCAGCCCACCAGGGGGACACCGATCCGGTGTCCCCCTTCTGCTGAGGACCCCTGAGGACCCCGAGGACATCTCCATGTACAAATTCTTCTTCAACCTCGTCTTCAAGCGCATGGACCCGGAGCAGGCCCACCACATGGCCTTCCGCTGGATCCGGCTCGCGGCCCGCGTCCCGGTGCTGCGCACCTTCGTCGCGGCCGTGCTCGCGCCGCGCCACAAGGAGCTGCGCACCGAGGCCTTCGGTCTTCGGATGCACGGGCCCTTCGGCCTCGCGGCGGGCTTCGACAAGAACGCCGTCGCGATCGACGGCATGTCGATGCTGGGCTTCGACCACATCGAGATCGGCACCGTCACGGGGGAGCCGCAGCCCGGCAACCCCAAGCAGCGTCTCTTCCGCCTCGTGCCGGACCGTGCGCTGATCAACCGCATGGGTTTCAACAACGAGGGCTCGGCGGCCGTAGCCGAGCGCCTGGGCGCCCGCAGGGCCGTCTTCAAGACGGTCGTGGGCGTCAACATCGGCAAGACCAAGGTCGTCCCCGAGGAGGAGGCGGCCGCCGACTACGTGAAGTCGACCGAGCGGCTCGCCGCCCACGCCGACTACCTCGTGGTGAACGTGTCGTCCCCGAACACCCCGGGCCTGCGCAACCTCCAGGCTACGGAGTCGCTGCGCCCGCTGCTCACCGCCGTACGCGAGGCGGCCGACCGGAGCGTCACCGGGCGGCGCGTGCCGCTCCTGGTGAAGATCGCCCCCGACCTCGCGGACGAGGACATCGACGCGGTGGCCGACCTGGCCGTCGACCTCGGCCTTGACGGCATCATCGCCACGAACACGACCATCGCGCGCGAGAGCCTCGGTCTGCGGTCCGAGGCATCGCTCCACGGCGAGACCGGCGGCCTGTCCGGAGCGCCCCTCAAGGAACGCTCCCTGGAGGTCCTGCGCCGCCTCTACGCGCGCGTGGGCGACCGCATCACGCTGGTGGGCGTCGGCGGCGTCGAGAACGCCGAGGACGCCTGGCAGCGGATCCTCGCGGGCGCCACCCTGGTGCAGGGCTACAGCGCGTTCATCTACGAAGGGCCCTTCTGGGGCCGCGCGATCCACAAGGGGCTCGCCGCCCGTCTGAACACCTCCCCGTACGCCACGCTCGCCGAGGCCGTCGGCGCAGACGTAAGGAAGCCCGCATGACCAGCAAGAGTGCCCTCGAACCCTTCGGTACGCGCCTTCGCCACGCCATGGACGAGCGCGGGCCGCTCTGCGTCGGCATCGACCCGCACGCCTCCCTGCTGTCCGCCTGGGGCCTGAACGACGACGTCGCGGGCCTGGAGAAGTTCACGGCGACGGTCGTCGAGGCGCTGGCCGGCACGGTGGCGGTCTTCAAGCCGCAGAGCGCGTTCTTCGAGCGCTTCGGCTCGCGCGGCATCGCCGTCCTGGAGAAGGCGGTGCAGGAGCTGCGCGCGGCCGGGGCCCTGGTGGTCATGGACGCCAAGCGCGGAGACATCGGCTCGACGATGGCCGCGTACGCGGAGACCTTCCTGCACAAGGACTCGCCGCTCTTCAGCGACGCCCTCACGGTCTCGCCCTACCTCGGCTACGGCTCGCTGAAGCCGGCCGTCGACCTCGCGCGCGAGAACGGCACCGGGCTCTTCGTGCTCGCCCTCACCTCCAACCCCGAGGGCGCCGAGGTGCAGCACGCGGTGCGCGAGGACGGCCGCACGATCGGCGCGACGATGCTCGGGCACCTGGCGGCCGAGAACGCGGGTGCGGAGCCCCTGGGGTCCTTCGGGGCCGTCGTCGGGGCGACGCTGGGGGACCTCTCCTCCTACGACCTCGCGGTCAACGGTCCGCTGCTCGCCCCCGGCATCGGTGCGCAGGGTGCCACCCCGGCGGATCTGCCGGGCGTCTTCGGAGACGTCGTACGCAATGTGGTGCCCAGCGTCAGCCGGGGTGTCCTGCGCGAGGGTCCCGATGTCGTGGGCCTTCGGGTCGCGGCGAGCCGGTTCGCGGACGAGATCCGTGAGGCCGTCGCCTCGGCATGAGGGTGTCCGCGGGGGTGCCCTGAGGGTGTTTTTCCGCCTTCGAAGGACGTGTCCGGCCACGTCCTCACGTTTCGCTGATGGCTCACCGGGCCAAATCCGGGGTGAAATGCCCGAAATGTACATCTCGGTAGAGGCTGACCAGGACTTTTCGTCTGTTCTCGCTGACTCTGGCGGCCATGCCCGCTAGTCTCCGACGAGAGCGAACGGGCAAGCGCTTTGCACGTTGCTCACCAGGTGTGGGGCGACTAGGTTCCTCACCGGTCCGTATCCGACAGTTCGACATCCGAGGTGACGTAGGCGTGGCTCTTCCGCCCCTTACCCCTGAACAGCGCGCAGCCGCGCTCGAAAAGGCCGCCGCGGCTCGCCGGGAGCGGGCCGAGGTCAAGAATCGACTCAAGCACTCCGGCGCCTCCCTTCATGAGGTCATCAAGCAGGGTCAGGAGAACGATGTCATCGGCAAGATGAAGGTCTCCGCTCTCCTGGAGTCCCTGCCGGGCGTGGGCAAGGTCCGCGCCAAGCAGATCATGGAGCGTCTTGGCATCTCCGAAAGCCGCCGTGTGCGCGGTCTCGGCTCCAATCAGATCGCCTCTTTGGAGCGTGAGTTCGGTGGTGGCGCTGCCTGACGTTCTCAGGCACTCCTGAGAACCTGGATAATCGCTGCATGGCTGCAACATCCCGGGGGACGACCCCCGTGCCCCCGGACGTACGTCCGCGGCTGACCGTGCTCTCCGGCCCCTCCGGGGTCGGCAAGAGCACGGTCGTCGCTCATATGCGCAAGGAACACCCCGAGGTCTGGCTCTCGGTCTCGGCCACCACGCGGAAGCCGCGCCCCGGCGAGAAGCACGGTGTGCACTACTTCTTCGTCTCCGACGAAGAGATGGACAAGCTGATCGCCAACAGCGAGCTGCTCGAGTGGGCCGAGTTCGCGGGCAACCGCTACGGCACGCCTCGGGGGGCCGTCATCGAGCGCCTGGAGGCGGGCGAGCCCGTCCTTCTGGAGATCGATCTGCAGGGCGCACGCCTGGTCCGCGAGTCGATGTCCGAGGCGCAGCTGGTCTTCCTCGCCCCGCCGAGCTGGGAGGAGCTGGTCCGCCGGCTCACCGGCCGGGGGACCGAGGAGCCCGTGGTGATCGAGCGCAGGCTCGCCGCGGCAAAGATCGAACTCGCGGCCGAGGCCGAGTTCGACACCACCCTGGTCAATACCTCCGTCGAGGACGTGGCGCGCGAGCTGCTAGCCTTGATGAAAGTTGTTTGATCTTCTTCATCCTCAGTAATCCCGGATTGATCTTCTCTCTCCATTCGAAGGTCAATCCCCATCGGAAGGCAGAGAGTGTCCTCTTCCATCACTGCGCCCGAGGGCATCATCAACCCGCCGATTGATGAGCTCCTCGAAGCGACCGACTCGAAGTACAGCCTCGTGATCTACGCCGCCAAGCGCGCGCGCCAGATCAACGCGTACTACTCGCAGCTCGGTGAGGGTCTGCTGGAGTACGTCGGCCCGCTGGTGGACACGCACGTCCACGAGAAGCCGCTCTCCATCGCGCTCCGTGAGATCAACGCGGGTCTGCTGACGTCCGAGGCCATCGAGGGCCCGGCGCAGTAGCCACAGTTCTTTTCTTGTAGTTCTTTCTTCATCTCAGGCCCGGCAGCGCGACTGCCGGGCCTGTGGTGTGTGATGGAGTCGTACGTTCCCGAGTACGGGGATCAGGAGTGCGGGGAGGCACCGTGGGCAAGCCCAAGGTCGTTCTGGGGGTCAGTGGCGGAATCGCCGCGTACAAGGCCTGTGAGCTGCTGCGGCGGCTGACCGAGTCGGGTCATGACGTACGCGTCGTGCCGACCGAGTCGGCGCTGCACTTCGTGGGGGCGGCCACGTGGTCGGCCCTGTCCGGCAACCCGGTCTCGACGGAGGTCTGGTCCGACGTCCACGAGGTGCCGCACGTACGGATCGGACAGTCCGCGGACGTCGTGATCGTCGCCCCGGCGACGGCCGACATGATGGCGAAGGCGGCCCATGGCCTCGCCGACGACCTCCTGACGAACACGCTTCTCACCGCCCGCTGTCCGGTGATCTTCGCCCCCGCCATGCACACGGAAATGTGGGAGCACCCGGCCACGCAGGAGAACGTCGCCACGCTCCGCCGCCGGGGCGCCCTCGTCGTCGAGCCCTCCGTCGGCCGCCTCACGGGCGTGGACACGGGCAAGGGCCGGTTCCCGGACCCGGTGGAGCTCTTCGATGTCGTACGTCGTGTCCTGGCGCGCGGAGACGCGGCCCAGGACCTCACGGGTCGGCACGTCGTCGTCAGTGCGGGCGGCACGCGCGAGCCGCTCGACCCGGTCCGCTTCCTGGGCAACCGTTCCTCCGGCAAGCAGGGGTACGCGCTTGCCCGCAGCGCGGCGGCGCGCGGCGCCCGGGTCACGCTGGTGTCGGCGAACGCGGCCCTGACCGCGCCCGCGGGCGTCGACATCGTGGCCGTGGGCACCGCCGTCCAGCTCCGTGAAGCGGTCATCAAGGCCGCGGCGGACGCCGATGCCGTGGTGATGGCGGCGGCCGTGGCCGATTTCCGCCCGCAGACGTACGCGGCAGGAAAGATCAAGAAGAAGGACGGCCAGGAACCGGCGCCCATCGCCCTGGTCCGCAACCCCGACATCCTCGCCGAGATCGCGGGCGAGAGGCCGCGCCCCGGCCAGGTCGTCGTCGGCTTCGCCGCCGAGACGGACGACGTGCTCGCCAACGGCCGCGCCAAGCTGGAACGCAAGGGCTGCGACCTGCTCGTCGTCAACGAAGTGGGCGAGCGCAAGACGTTCGGCTCCGAGGAGAACGAGGCGGTCGTGCTCGGCGCTGACGGCAGCGAGACCCCCGTGCCGTACGGACCCAAGGAAGCGCTCGCGGACACGGTCTGGGATCTGGTGGCTGAACGCCTGCCGAAGAATTCCTGAAAAAGATCCGGTGATCCCCGGAAGAAGCCGCGACAAGCCGGAAGGGCCCGGAAGAAGCCAGAAGAAGTCCCCTGCCCAAGCCTCACTGAAACAGGCACGAAAACCTGGGCTCGAATGTCAGATTCGTCCCACTGGGTGCCTCAAACCCGGGAAATTCGGGCGTGAGGCCCTCTGGTGGAGAACGATCGTCGTACCGCACAATGCAGTGCCGCAGGTCACAGCGCTCCCAAGTGGCGAGACACGTGCTCCGGCGGCCGAGTGCGACCGATAAACTGGTCTCGGACGACGCCGGGCGCAGCTCCCGGCCGTCCACCAATGATCAGCCAGCAGCCGCTGCAACCACAGGGAGCGATGTGTCCCGCCGTCTCTTCACCTCGGAGTCTGTGACCGAGGGTCACCCCGACAAGATCGCTGACCAGATCAGCGACACCATTCTCGACGCCCTTCTGCGTGAGGACCCGAAGTCCCGGGTCGCCGTGGAGACGTTGATCACCACCGGCCTGGTGCACGTGGCCGGCGAGGTGACGACCAAGGCGTACGCGCCGATCGCGCAGCTGGTGCGCGACAAGATCCTCGAGATCGGTTACGACTCCTCCAAGAAGGGCTTCGACGGCGCCTCCTGCGGCGTCTCGGTGTCCATCGGCTCGCAGTCCCCCGACATCGCGCAGGGCGTCGACACGGCGTACGAGAAGCGCGTCGAGGGTGCCTCCCGCGGAGAAGTGGAGGACGAGCTCGACAAGCAGGGCGCGGGCGACCAGGGCCTGATGTTCGGCTACGCGTGCGACGAGACGCCGGAGCTGATGCCGCTCCCGATCCACCTCGCGCACCGCCTCTCGCGCCGCCTCTCCGAGGTCCGCAAGAACGGGACCATCCCGTACCTGCGCCCCGACGGCAAGACCCAGGTCACCATCGAGTACGACGGCGACAAGGCCGTCCGCCTCGACACGGTCGTCGTCTCCTCGCAGCACGCGTCGGACATCGACCTGGACTCGCTCCTCGCCCCCGACATCAGGGAGTTCGTGGTCGAGCCCGAGCTGCGGGCGCTCCTCGAAGACGGCATCAAGCTGGAGACCGAGGGCTACCGCCTCCTGGTCAACCCGACAGGCCGCTTCGAGATCGGCGGCCCGATGGGCGACGCGGGCCTGACCGGCCGCAAGATCATCATCGACACGTACGGCGGCATGGCCCGCCACGGCGGCGGCGCCTTCTCCGGCAAGGACCCGTCCAAGGTCGACCGCTCGGCCGCCTACGCGATGCGCTGGGTCGCCAAGAACGTGGTCGCCGCGGGCCTCGCCGCGCGCTGCGAGGTCCAGGTCGCCTACGCGATCGGCAAGGCCGAGCCGGTGGGCCTGTTCGTGGAGACCTTCGGCACGGCCACGGTCGACACCGACAAGATCGAGGCCGCCATCGCCGAGGTCTTCGACCTGCGCCCGGCCGCGATCATCCGCGACCTGGACCTGCTGCGCCCGATCTACGCGCAGACCGCTGCCTATGGCCACTTCGGCCGGGCGATTCCCGACTTCACGTGGGAGCGGACGGATCGGGTGGATGCTCTGCGGAAGGCTGCGGGGCTCTAAGGCTCCCCCTTCCAGGCTTCGGGGCCCGGCTCTCCTACGGGAGGGCCGGGCCCCGGTCTGTTGCGGCGACGGGGCAGCGTGGTCAGGATCCGATCGAGGGCGCAGCCGGGTCGGATCCGTTCGGGGACGCTGCCCCGGCGGCCGGCTGCGCGGCGAAGCGGCGACGTATCTCCTGGGCGGTTTCTTCGTCCCAGTCCTCGATGTTCATGGCCACCAGCTCGGCCAGCATCAGGCATTCCTCGTCGCCCGGAGTGCGTCCCAACCGTCCTACGAAGTCGGTGAACGCTTCCGCGGCGCTCGGCTCCGTGGGGACCTTCTGAGCGAGGGGCTCTTCGAACGCCTTCCCGAAGGCGTCAGATTCCGGCTCCGGGAGCGTGATCGGTGGGAAGGCCTCCGGTACGAGATGCCGGAACGGCTCGGCGACGTCTTCGTTGTTGGCGGCGGACGTGAGGCGGGCCAGCATGCCGATGTCGTTGACCGCCTTCTCCACGTGGTCGTCGTTCTTCGCGAGCCACCACACGACAGCGCTGCCGGTGTCCCGCAGGACGTCACCGCCGAGGTACTCGCGTTTGTTGCGCTCGTAGTTGCGCTCGTGTTCCCAGAGATCCTCGTTCTTCCGAATGGCCGCGAGACGGTCCAGGCGCTGCTGGTCCTCGTCCGGGAGCACGAGCACGACATCCAGGGCCATGGCGCGAATGTGCCCGCCGGGGGCCGGTTCCATCACTCCCAGCGCACCGCTGAGCTCGTGCTGGACAAGGGAGCTTCTGAAGGGCTTGCGGCACGACGTCACGGCGCGGGCACGTTCGATGACAGCGTCCATCGCCAGGGCGCCCGCATTGATGAGCGAGACGTCGGCCGACGCGTCCGCCGGGCACCAACGGACGGTGGCCGAGAACAAGAAGTCGTAGTCCGGGAACCGGCTGGGCAGGGAGATCCGATCCACGTACACCTCGCGGCGCTCGACCGGGGGCACGGGCCGCTCGGGCACTGTGCCGGGTGGGAACGGGTCCCGCCTGCGCGCCCGTGCCGCGGTTGTTGCGGCCACCGCCAGGACGGACAGCAGAAAGGCGACGGCGGTGGGCCACACCCAGAACGGCCAGTCGAGGCAGAGACCGAGGATGAGGACGAGCAGTGCGCAGATGAGGGTGAGGAAGGTCGAAACCGTCTTCTGTCCGGTGCTCATGAGAGGGCTGCCTCCTGATGTCGCGGCATGGTCGAGTCTCGTGACACGCGTTGGGCCTGGGCCTCGTTGATCTTTCGCAGGAGCAGCGCCGAGAGCTCGGGCCGGGTGTGCTGCCGGGCCGACGCGTAGAGGCGACTGAGAAGCGCGTACCGGGTCCCCGCCGCGGCCACCAGGACATCGAAGAGCCGGTTCGCTATGGCGTGGTCACTTGTGGCGTCGGCTGCGGAGATCCATGTCCCGGCGCAAGCGGTCCAGCGCTCCGGCTCGGCGTGGTCGAAGGCGGCGGCCCACCCCGCCGTGAGCCAGTTTCGGGTTGTCGAGGAGCGAAGGAAGGGCTTCGGGAGCCTTGTCGGAGCCGTCAGATCGAGGAACAGATCGGTGTCCGGCTGCCGGTGGGCGTCGGAGGACCGGACAGTGAGGCGGTCCAACAGACGCAGGTGGAGCCGCAGGTCCTCAGGGTCGTTGGTGACGTAGCGCAGAAGGCTTTCACGAGCGATCCCCGGGCACTGCTCGTTACGGGCCAAGTGGTGCAACCGGACCAGCGCGGCCTCCGGGTGGCGTACCGACATGACCTTTTCGCAGACTTCGACGAGTACGTGGCGCAGACTGGCGGAGAGTTGGCGTTGCTTGGACCATTCGTAGATCCGGGACCTGAATTCCCCGCCGCAAGTTTCGCTGAGGATGCTCTGTTCGAGCAGTTGCGCTGCGGCTCGCAAGTGGTAGTTCCGTGCCGGTGCATCGGTCCAATCCTTGACGAGGCGGATCAACTCTCCGGTGTCTTCGGTCGACAGACACAGTTCGGTGAAGCGGCGGACGAGCTGCTCGCGGTCGGCGTCGGTGAGTTCCGGGAGGCCGACAATCTGGCAGACCCAGGAACGCAGAGGATCTCTGAGGTCCGGCCTGGTGGTCCAGAAGTGCCGCCGCACGGCTTGAGCGAAGCCGCGCCTCTCGAAACGGACCCGGAAGGCACCGTCCGAGACGGCGTCGATCTTCTCCAGACGTTCGTCGAGTCCGGGATGCTCAAGGAGGGGGCGGACCTCGGCAGGGGACTTGGCAACCGAGAGCAGGGCTGCCGTAGCCACGTGCACGGCCTCGGCCCGCGCACCATGGAGCAGCGCTGAGGTAAGGAGCAGGGCGCGCTGCGGTCCCTTGCGCACATGGGGAACGAGTTCGGCGACCTCCGGGCCGCGATCGGTCTGCTCCGCGACGGCCTGTTCGCACCAGGCACCGAAGGCGCCCGCTTCGTGCTCGGCCGCGTCCATCTCCAGGATCCGGACCGCCAGCCGTGCCAGTTCCCGCATGGAGGGCTTCGTCTCCATGAAGGAGAGCAGAGCCGGGGGAGGCGGGTCGCAGATCCTGGTGTCGAGGCCGCCGCAGCGCAGGTGGCGGACGATGACATCCAGCCGGTCGGGTGGCGCGATCCTCTTGCGGAACGTCATGAACTCGGGGGCCAGTTGGTCCGGCCGCAGTTTCGGGAGCACCACAGCCAGATGGGCGTGCTTGCTCTGGAGCGCGTGGTAGAAATCCCACAGCTGCGCCTGGACGGTGTTCCACAACCGCTCGTTCGCGGCGGAGAGATCGAGGAGCATCTTGTCCTGCTCGCCGATCAAGTCCACCGGGAGGTGCGGGGCCTTTCCCTCGTCGGACTCGGTGGTGAGTTCGTGGTACGTCCCTGTACCGCGGGGAAGTTCGCACAGCAGGACGCGAGCAGCGGAACTCCTGCCGCTGCCCGGCTCCCCGTCCAGGAAGAGAATGTTCCTGGACTCCAGGATGTCGTACGCGGAGTTGATGTGCGCGGGGCGGGAGAACTGCTGCTGCAGGTGGCGTAGTTGACTCTCGGCCACACGCCGACGGGCGGTGGGTGGGGTTTTGAGCAGGTTCTCCGCTGGACCTTCCGCCGGGTTCTCCATCTTGAACGTGACGTTCATGTTCCCGGAACCGCTGTTGACGGCATGCGCCGGACCGGAGAAATCCGTACGGGAGTCGCCGCTCACCGTTCGTCGTCCTTGTCCCGTCGGCGAGACGCGTCGAAGTCCTGCCGGATGCCGCCGTGGTTGTCGCCCGCGACAAACGTCGAGATCGCGTTGTCACCGGTCACGTGGGCCGAGTTGCTGTACAGATTGCCGGTGCCGGTGTGGACCGGACCCTGGGCTCCTCCCTTGATGACAGTGCCCGCGTCGCCGTTCACGGTGCCGGCCTGGACGACGGTGCCGCCTTGCACCGTACCCACGTTGTTCTGCGTGGTGTCCGTCCCGGCGGTAGTGGTTGTCCCGGCCTGTTCGGCCCTCGCGAGTTCCGGGATCAGATCGATGAGCGCGTCACCGATGCGCTGGATGTCGTACGCGTCGTTCTGGTTGTCGTACCGCAGCGTCTGGCAGTCGGCGAGGCGGGCCAGGGGCGTTGGCAACTGGTCTCTCGTGGGGCGTTCGGTGCGCCGTCCGGCAAGGATGGGTACGACGGGGATGCCGCACCGGAACGCTTCAAGGAGTTCCTTGCGCACCCAGTCCTCCCGGCGTTGCAGAGCGGGGTGACCGATCCAGTCGGGGCCGATGACGGCCAGGAGAACGCCACTGCGGCGCACGCCGCGCGTCAGCTCCTCGTCGAAGAACGCACCGGGCGGGATGGACTTGTTGGCACGGAAGATCCGGCCTGTGCCGAACCGCGCGGTGAGCGCGTTGTGGAGGGTGGTGGCGGTCTGATCGCCGTCCCCTGTGCGGTAGTTGACGAAGACATCGGACATAGCGAAATGGCCTTTCCGTCTCAGCGGGTGGGTGGAGGTGCTCCTCAGGCCCCGACGGGCGTCAGCGAGGCGTTGAGCTGGGGGGCGATGGCCAGAAAGGCCGGACGGCGCGGATGGCGTGCCAGAGTGCGCGCCAGCCGACGCAGATCGGTGGCGATGGTCGCCGAACCCACGCAGTCCGTGGTCTGCAGAAGACGGCCGGTCAACTCGCAGGAGTGGTCGAACTCGCCTGCGACGGCGTGTGCGAGGGCGCGTCGCACGCCGTACCTAGCCCGGGTACGCAGGGCGTGCCCGGGAATGGCGGCGCACTCGCGATCCAGATGCTCTGCCGCATCCCGCGGCCTGCCGAGATCCACGAGGCACCAGCCGGTGATCATGGCGGCGGGGTCCCCGAGATGAGTGGTGCCCAGGGTCGGGGCATCGGTGTCGCGCCTGCCCGAGGACAGGAGATCGCGGGCCTCGTCGAGCGCGCGCATGCAGGCGTCGTAGTCACCCGCGAGGGCGTGGCCCTGTGCTTCACGCTGGGCGGCGAGTCCGCGGATCCGGTCGGGGAGGCGCTGCGAGCGTGCGCGCGCGGCCAGCGCGATCGTGTCCGCGGCGTTTCCCTTGTAGTACGTGATCAAGGCGCGACGTACGAGTGCGTAGGAGGCGAGGTCGTGATCGCCGGCGACTTCGGCGAGGTCGACGGCATGGTCCGTCCAGCGCAGGGCAGCCTCGTCGTCTCCGGATTCCTCCGCCATCCACCCCGCGTACTCCGCGTAACGGGCGGCGAGCCCCTGTAGCTTCCGAGCCGTGCGGGGGCCGGCGCGGACGGCGAGTGAGTACAAGGAGTGCGTTTGCTCGGCGAGGGTGGGCAGGACGCTGCTCGGCGGGGACATTTGGCCCAGACGCCGGTACTGGTCGAACAAGGCGTAGGAGATCTCCAGGAGGTTCGACCCCAGTGCGTCGGGCGGCTTGGAGAGGCCGGAGAATTCCGAGATGCCCAGGAGAGATGCCGCGCCAGTGGCCATGACGTGGCGCCTGCTCGGCGGTGCGGCGCTGTCCACCCTCTCTTCCTCCCGCGCGTCCCCCGGAGGCGTCGGAAACACCGGGGCGAGTGAGGCCAGGGTCCCGCGGGCGTGCAGGGCCACGTCGCAGAGTCTGGCCAGTTCTGGGGTGGGCCGTTTCCAGCCGGTTTCGACCTTGCTGATGTGGCCCTTGCTGTAGTGGACTGCCGCGGC
The DNA here is from genome assembly GCF_055570235.1 of Streptomyces sp. NPDC031274. Classification (NCBI taxonomy): domain Bacteria; kingdom Bacillati; phylum Actinomycetota; class Actinomycetes; order Kitasatosporales; family Streptomycetaceae; genus Streptomyces; species Streptomyces sp. NPDC031274. Next base: position 294,066 of record NZ_JBVIHP010000004.1, read on the forward strand.
CAGTTCTGTGAGCGTGAGACCGGCTGCGATGCGGTGGCGGCGCAGTTCGGCTCCGAACCCCGCTGACTGTTCCTGCACATGAACCCCCTTCTGACCCATGCCTTCGTGGTGTCGTGGGCACCCGTCGGCGGATGCCAGCGTCGTGCCAGTCGGTGACACGAGCAAGGCCGTGGGCGGTGTTTCCCGTTTCCTCTTTGACCTGCGCTTCCGTTTCCGATGTGGAAGGCAACCCGACGGTTGGATCTCTGTCGAGAGGGCTTAACCGGCCACCGGGGTGGCCGGTCCTGGCCGTCCGTATCGGTGCCTGCGACCGGCCGGGTGTCAGTGCGGTCTGGTAGGAATGCAGCTGTGAGCAGGGAGAACGGGTCGGGTGAGGCTGAGGGCGCCGGGGGCGGAGCGCCTGAGCACGAGCAGCTTGCGCTCATTCGGGAAGCGGTGCGCAAGGCCGATGTGCCCCGGGCCAAGCCGCGGACGTGGCGGGGGGCTCCGTTGGCCAAGAGCTTGCCTGTGGCTCGGGTGCTCGTGGACAAAGGTGTGCTGCATCTCGATCGGTACTTCGACTACGCGGTGCCCGAGGAGTTGGACGAGCAGGCGCAGCCCGGGGTGCGGGTTCGGGTGCGGTTCGGGGCCGGGGCGCGGAATGTGCGGGGTGGGCGGCGTGAGGGCGGGGGGCTGATCGACGGGTTCCTCGTGGAGAGGGTCGCCGAGTCGGATTACTCCGGGCCCCTGGCCGCTCTGGCGCAGGTCGTTTCGCCTGAGCCTGTGCTTGAGGCTGAGTTGCTCGGGCTTGCTCGGGCTGTGGCCGATCGGTACGCGGGCAGCCTTGCCGATGTGTTGCAGCTGGCCGTTCCGCCCCGGCACGCGAGGGCTGAGGCGCGGAAGGCCGGGGAGGTTCCGGCTCCTCCGGGTGCGCCTGAAGTGGGGTCCTGGCGGCGGTACGGGCATGGGGCGGAGTTTCTCGGGGCGCTCGCCTCGGGGGGTGCGCCGCGGGCCGTGTGGACCGCTCTTCCCGGGCCGGAGTGGGCCGAGGAGATCGCCAGGGCCGTGCAGGCGACTCTCGCCTCGGGGCGGGGCGCCCTTGTCGTGGTGCCCGCCGGGCGGCCCGCCGCGCGGGTCGATGCGGCGCTGACCCGGCTGATGGGGGCGGGACAGCACGCACTGCTCACCGCTGATGTGGGGCAGGAGCGGCGGTATCGGGAGTGGCTCTCCGTGCGGCGCGGGGCCGTGCGGGCCGTGGTGGGCACCCGGGCCGCCATGTTCGCCCCCGTACGGAATCTTGGGCTCGTCGCCGTGTGGGACGACGGCGACGCCAGTCACAGCGACGACAATGCTCCCTTCCCGCATGTCCGTGAGGTGCTCGAGCTGCGGGCCTCGCGGGACAAGTGCGGTTTTCTGTTGGGGAGTTGGAGCTGCACGGTCGAGGCGGCGCAGCTGGTGGAGAGTGGCTGGGCCGCGCCGCTCGTCGCCGATCGTGAGCAGGTGCGGGGGGCCGCGCCGCTCGTACGGACCGTGGGGGACGGAGACCTCGCCCGGGACGAGGCCGCCCGGGCCGCGCGGCTTCCGACCCTTGCCTGGAACGTGGTGCGGGAGGGCCTGAAGCACGGGCCCGTCCTTGTACAGGTGCCTCGGCGGGGATATGTGCCCCGGCTCGCGTGCGACAGGTGCCGGGAGCCCGCCCGGTGCCGGCGCTGTGCGGGGCCGTTGGAGGCGCGGGACGGCGGTGGGCTGTGGTGCGGCTGGTGCGGCGTGGAGGAAGGCGCCTGGCACTGCGGGGAGTGCGGGGGGTTCCGGCTGAGGGCGCAGGTGGTGGGGGCGCGGCGTACGGCCGAGGAGTTGGGGCGGGCGTTTCCCGCGGTGCCGGTGCGGACCTCGGGGCGGGAGCAGGTGCTCGACACCGTGGCGGGGACGCCCGCGTTGGTGGTGAGTACGCCGGGGGCGGAGCCTGTCGCCGAGGGCGGCTATGCCGCGGCTCTGCTGCTCGACGGGTGGGCCATGCTGGGGCGGCCCGATCTGCGGGCCGGGGAGGAAGCGTTGCGGCGGTGGATCGGCGCGGCCTCGCTGGTGCGGCCGCAGGGGGCTGGCGGGACCGTGGTGGTCGTCGCCGAGCCGACTCTGCGGCCCGTGCAGGCGCTTGTGCGGTGGGATCCCGTGGGGCACGCGGTGCGCGAGCTTTCCGAGCGGGCCGAGCTCGGGTTTCCGCCCGTGTCGCGGATGGCCTCGGTGGCGGGGACGTCGGAGGCGCTCTCCGGGTTTCTCGCCGGGGCCGAACTTCCGGGGGACGCGGTGGTGTTGGGGCCCGTTCCGGTGCCGGACGCGGGGCCCGGGCCCGCGCGGCGGGCCGGGTCGGCGCCGGTCGGGGAGCGGTGGGAGCGGGTGCTGATCCGGGTGCCGCCGGGGAGCGGGGCCGCGCTCGCCGCTTCGCTGAAGGTGGCGCAGGCCGCGCGGATGGCCCGGGGGGCCGTTGAGCCGGTTCGGATTCGGGTCGACCCCCTGGATATTGGATAGGTCTTGTCGCCCCTTCCGGGGGAGGGGGGTAGGGGTCTGGGCCTGGGGTGAACCTGCGCCTGTGCTCTGAGGCTGGCTTGCCTGACCGCCGCGGGGCGGTCCGCCATAGGGCCTCAACGGCAACGGCTGCCCCCGCCGGGTGGGGGACCCGGTGGAGACAGCCGTCGCCGTTGGTGTGGTCAGCCGTTGCGTGGGCCCGGGAACGCGTTGGGGCGGGGGTCCTCGCGGAGGGCGGGGCTGCCTGCGGTGGGCTGGGTCGGCATCGCGCGGGCCGCGGGGACCGAGGGGAGCGGGGCGCCGACCGGGACCGGGGGCCGGGCGGTCGTGGGAGAGGGCACCACCTCCGTGGCGCGCTCCGCGTCCGCCGCCGCCTGGGCCGTGGCCCGGCGGGCGCCGTAACGGCGGTGCACCGCCTGCTTGGTGACCCCGAGGGCCGAGCCCACCGCGTCCCACGAGAAGCCCAGCGAGCGGTCGAAGTCCACCGCGGCGGTGACCAGCGTCTCGACGCTGTCCCGCAGTTCCTGGGCGAGGCGGACGGTCGGGGCGGGGGCGCGCCCGTACACGACGAAGCCCGCCGAGGGGCTCGAGCGGCGCGGGCGGTAGACGTTGCCGAGCTGGGCGGTGAGCGTACGCAATGCGTCCACCTGCCGGCGGACCCGCTCGATGTCCCGAACCAGGAGATGCAGGCTGGCCCGTGCCTGGGCGTCGTGGGTTGCGTGGTCGGCCATGAACAAGCCTCTCGAACCGGCGTTGAAAAGGATCGGGCCCGTCAGCGGCCCGTTGTGGTCAACTCTTTCTTGACCAACGCGCTAGTTCGTGTGGGGTCACGGTGCAGGGGCGTATGTGCATATGCACGGGGCGCGTGTCCGCGCGTACGCCCCCAGGTGAGCGGCACCGAGGACAAGCCGGTCATGCACGGGCGGCCCCGCGGGGAGCGGCCCGGCGGAGCGGCTCATAGACTGGTGCGCTGCCCGCACGTTTCCGTCCGAGAGGCCGACAGCCACCGATGAAGCTCGTCTTCGCAGGCACCCCCGAGGTCGCCGTCCCCGCCCTGGACGCCCTGATCGCCTCCGACCGGCACGAGGTGGCCGCCGTCGTCACCCGGCCCGACGCTCCCGCGGGGCGTGGCCGCAGGCTCATCGCGAGCCCCGTCGCCCAGCGCGCGGAGGAAGCCGGCATCGAGGTGCTCAAGCCCGCGAAGCCGCGCGACGAGGAGTTCCTGGCGCGCCTTCGCGAGATCGCGCCCGACTGCTGCCCGGTCGTCGCCTACGGCGCACTGCTGCCCAAGGTCGTCCTGGACGTCCCGGCCCGCGGATGGGTCAACCTGCACTTCTCGCTGCTGCCCGCCTGGCGCGGTGCCGCGCCCGTCCAGCACGCCGTGATGGCGGGGGACGAGATCACGGGGGCCTCCACCTTCCTGATCGAGCAGGGACTCGACTCCGGGCCGGTGTACGGCACCGTCACCGAGGTCGTCAGGACCACCGACACCAGCGGTGACCTGCTCACCCGCCTCGCCTTCGCGGGTTCCGGACTGCTCGCCGCCACCATGGACGGCATCGAGGACGGCTCCCTGAAGGCCGTACCGCAGCCCGCCGACGGCATCACCCTCGCCCCGAAGATCACCGTCGAGGACGCCCAGGTCGACTGGGCCGCCCCGGCACTCCGCGTCGACCGCGTCGTGCGCGGCTGCACCCCGGCGCCCGGAGCCTGGTCCGTGTTCCGCGGGGAGCGCCTGAAGATCATCCAGGCCGCTCCCGTCGCCGACCGCACCGACCTCGCGCCCGGCGAGCTCGCCGCCGCCAAGAACAACGTCTACGTCGGCACCGGCTCGCACGCCGTCGAGCTGCTCTGGGTCCAGCCGCAGGGCAAGAAGCCGATGCGCGGCGCCGACTGGGCGCGCGGGGTGCGGATCGCCCCGGACGAGCGCCTCGGCGCCACCGACGTACGCTGAATCAGTTCGCCCCATCCAATAGCGGAGCACCTTTGAACGACCAGCCCGGCCGGCCTCCCCAGAAGCAGGGCAAGTCCGGCAAGCCCGGAAAGCCCCACCGCCGTCCCAAGAAGGACCCCGTCCGTTTCCTCGCCTTCGAGGCGCTGCGGGCCGTGGACGAGCGCGACGCCTACGCGAACCTCGTCCTGCCGCCGCTCCTGCGCAAGGCCCGCGACAAGGGCGATTTCGACGCGCGTGACGCCGCGCTCGCCACCGAGCTCGTCTACGGGACGCTGCGCAGGCAGGGAACGTACGACGCGATCGTGGCCGCCTGCATCGACCGGCCGCTGCGCGAGGTCGACCCGCCGGTCCTCGACGTCCTGAACATGGGCGTGCACCAGTTGCTCGGGACGCGCATCCCGACGCACGCCGCCGTCTCCGCCTCCGTGGAGCTGGCGCGTGTGGTGCTCGGTGACGGGCGGGCCAAGTTCGTCAACGCGGTCCTGCGCAAGGTCGCCGCCGACGATCTCGACGGCTGGGTGGAGAAGGTCGCGCCGCCCTACGACGAGGACGCCGAGGACCACCTCGCCGTCGTCCACTCGCACCCCCGCTGGGTCGTCTCCGCGCTCTGGGACGCGCTCGGCGGCGGACGTGCGGGCATCGAGGATCTTCTGGAAGCCGACAACGAGCGGCCCGAAGTGACCCTGGTGGCCCGGCCAGGACGTACCACCGCCGATGAACTCCTCGACGCGGTCGGCGAGGACTCCGCGCTGCCGGGACGCTGGTCGCCGTACGCCGTGCGGCTCAGCGAGGGCGGCGAGCCCGGATCGATCGGCGCCGTGCGCGAGGGCCGTGCCGGGGTCCAGGACGAGGGCAGCCAGCTCGTCGCGATCGCACTCGCGAACGCCCCGGTCGAGGGGCGCGACGAGAGGTGGCTCGACGGATGCGCGGGCCCCGGCGGCAAGGCCGCCATGCTCGCCGGTCTGGCCGCCCAGCGCGGCGCGGCCCTGCTCGCCGCCGAGAAGCAGCCGCACCGGGCCCGCCTCGTCGCGCAGGCCCTGCGCGGCAACCCCGGCCCGTACGAGGTCATCGCCGCCGACGGCACCCGGCCGCCCTGGCAGCCCGGCACCTTCGACCGTGTCCTGATGGACGTGCCCTGCACGGGGCTCGGTGCCCTGCGCCGCCGCCCCGAGGCCCGCTGGCGGCGCCGCCCGGAGGACCTGGAGGGCTTCGCGCCGCTCCAACGGGGTCTGCTGCGTACCGCGTTGGAGTCCGTGCGCGTCGGGGGCGTGGTCGGTTACGCCACCTGTTCACCGCATCTCGCGGAGACGCGCGCCGTCGTCGACGACGTGCTCAAGCAGCACGGGGGCGCCGCCGAACTGATCGACGCGCGCCCGCTGCTGCCCGGCGTCCCGGCCCTGGGTGATGGCCCCGACCTCCAGCTGTGGCCGCATCTGCACGGCACGGACGCGATGTACCTAGCGCTGATCCGGCGCACCGCCTGAGTTCGCAGCACCGCCTGAGTGCGGACTGCCTGAGTTCGGACTGCCCGCCGTCGCCGCCGGAGTGCGGAGCGCCGGGTCCTTGCTCAGGGCATGCGGCCACCACACCTTCGGCCCCACGTCCAGGAACAACGCCGTGACCAGGACGGACCGTACGATGAAGGTGTCGAGCAGGACGCCGATCGCGACTGCGAAGCCGATCTCGGCGAATCCCACCATCGGGAGCGTGCCGAGCGCGGCGAACGTGCCCGCGAGGACCAGGCCCGCCGACGTGATGACCGCGCCGGTCGCGGCCAGGCCGGTCAGGACGCCCGCACGGGTGCCCTGTCGGCCCGCCTCCTCACGGATGCGGGTCGACAGGAAGATGTTGTAGTCGATGCCGAGCGCCACCAGGAACACGAAGACGAAGAGCGGGAAGTCCGTGGACTCGCCCGCGTAGTCGAAGACGTGGCGGAAGACGAGCGCACTGATCCCGAGCGCGGCGGCGAACGAGAGAACGACCGTCGAGATCAGGAGCAGCGGCGCGACCAGGGCGCGCAGCAGCAGGGTGAGGATCAGCAGGACGACCGCGAGGACGAGCGGGATCACCAGCTTGTTGTCGTGGGTGGTGGCGCGGTCCATGTCGAGGATGGCCGCCGTGTTGCCGCCCACCCGCGCGTCCGCGTCGGGCACCGCGTGCACCGCGTCGCGCACCCGCTCCACGGTCCGCTTGGCCGCCCCGCTGTCGGTGGCGTCGGTCGTCGTCGCCTCGAACAGGACCTTGCCCTCGTACTCCGGTTTCGTCCCCGGCGGTACGACGATGCTCGACGGGACCACCCCGCTGGTCCGGGCGACCACGGCGCGGACCGCGTCGCCCTGGTCCGCGTTGGCCACGATCACCAGCGGGTCACCGCTGCCCGCGTCGAAGTACTCGGCCTGCACCTCCTGGCCCACGATCGAGTCCGGCTTGTCCGTGAACGAGTCCGCGTTGCTGATCCCTTCGGCCCGCAGCTGCGTCAGGCCGAGCGCCAGGGCGGCCAGCGCCACGGCCGTGATGGTCCAGGTCAGGCGGGGACGGTGGGCGATGCGGCTGCCCGTGCGGGCCCACACACCGCGCTCGGTGGGCTCGGCCGAGCCGTTGTGCGGGATCACCGGCCAGAACAGCCACCGGCCGCAGACCACCAGGAGCGCGGGGAACAGCGACAGCATCGCGATCAGGGCGACCGCGACACCGATGGCGGCGACGGGGCCCAGGCCCCGCGTCGAGTTCATGTCGGCGGCGAGCAGCATCAGCATGCTGACGACGACCGTGGCGCCCGACGCGATGACCGCGGGGCCCGCCCGGTGCAGGGCCAGCTGCATCGCTTCGTGCCGGTCGTCGTGCCGGCGCAGCTCTTCGCGGTAGCGGGCGACCAGGAGCAGGGCATAGTCCGTCCCCGCCCCGAAGACGAGGACCGTCAGAATGCCCGCGCTCTGGCCGTTGACCGTCAGGCCCGCGTGCTCCGCGAGCAGGTAGATCAGCGCCTGTGCGGTGAAGAGGGAGACGACCACCGAGACCAGCGGGACGATCAGGAGTACCGGACTGCGGTAGGTGATCAGGAGGATCACGACGACGACGCCGCCCGCCGCGAGGAGCAGCGTCGAGTCGAGGCCGTCGAACGCCTCGGAGAAGTCCGCGGACGTACCGCCGGGCCCGGTGACATGCACCTCCAGGCCGTCGGCGCTCTCGCCGGTTCCGCCCACGCCCGCACGGATGGAGTCGACGGCGGGCGCGATCCGCTCCCAGCCCTTCGTGCCCATGGTGATGGGCACGAAGACCTGCGCCGCCCTGGCGGCGTCGGCGCCCGCGATCTGCTTCGTGTCGAAGAGGGGGCCGCGCGTCTCCGTGCCGCGGATGCCGTGCGCGCGCAGGTGCCCGAGCCGGCGGACATCCTTGGCGATCTGCAGCCGGTCCTTGACCGTGAGCCCGCTCTCGCGGGCGTACACGACGATCGCGGGGATCTGTTCGGGCCGGAATTCGTCGGAGGTCTTGAGGACTCGCGTGGACTCCGCGGAACCGGGCAGCCAGGACGACGCCTGGTTGTCCTGGGCGTCCGTGAGCTTCTGGGCGAGCGGCGCGGCGGCGACGATCACCACCAGCCAGAAGAGCACCACGAGCCACTTGGCGCGCCGCCCGCACACCAGCCGGGCCGCGCCCCGTCCCGCCTGGCGCTGTCCGTCCGACCGTTCGTCTGGCATGGCTACCCCCGCTGCCCCACGTGGTGCCGGTGGACCGCCCAGCATGGCACGCGGTCCATGGTCAGAGGAGTCCGTGGGCTCACGCTTCGGACCGCGGAGGGCAACCGGCGCCAGGCATGGCAGTCTTGGGGCATGGCCGTGCAGATCAACCCCAGCATCCTGTCCGCGGATTTCGCCCGTCTTGCCGAGGAGGCAACAGCGGTCGAAGGCGCCGACTGGCTTCATGTCGACGTCATGGACAACCACTTCGTCCCGAACCTCACTCTGGGGGTACCGGTCGTAGAGTCCCTGGCACGGGCGACGGATACGCCGCTGGACTGCCATCTGATGATCGAGGACGTCGATCGCTGGGCTCCGCAGTACGTCGAAGCGGGCGCCGGATCGGTCACCTTCCACGCGGAGGCCGCCGCCGCACCCGTCCGTCTGGCCCGTGAGATCCGCGCCCAGGGCGCCCGCGCCTCCATGGCGCTGAAGCCCGCGACGCCCATCGAGCCGTACGAGGATCTTCTCTCCGAGCTCGACATGCTGCTGATCATGACGGTCGAGCCGGGCTTCGGAGGGCAGGCGTTCCTCGACATCATGCTGCCGAAGATTCGCCGCACCCGTGAGCTGATCAGCAAGCACGGCCTCGAACTCTGGCTCCAGGTCGACGGCGGGGTCTCGGCGGCGACCATCGAGCGCTGCGCCGAGGCCGGCGCCGACGTCTTCGTGGCGGGCTCCGCCGTGTACGGGGCGGACGACCCGGCGGCGGCGGTACGTGCACTGCGCACCCAAGCGGCGGGGGCGACGGCCGGGGCGGCATGGGCGTGCGGCCACTGAGCCACAAGAACATGAACGCCGTCCTCCGGGGCTGATCAAGTACGTCGGATCTGCAAGGATGAACGGCGAACCCCGTTGTGCTGCGGCCATGCGCGCGAAGCCGCACCAACGGGTGTGAATGCGTATGCGTGTGAATGTGTGAACGGCAGTTGCTTGAATTGACAGTCTTTAAATGACAGTGAGGAGATCGTCGTGTCGACGGGCGGCCGGTCAGCCATGCGGATGGGACCCGCGGAGCTGGTGCAGGCGGCGGCCATGGCCCGCCGCTTCTATCTCGAGGGCAAGTCCAAGATCCAGATCGCCGAGGAGTTCGGCGTGAGCCGCTTCAAGGTGGCCCGGGTCCTGGAGACGGCCCTCGAGCGTGATCTCGTACGGATCGAGATCCGTGTGCCCGCCGAGCTGGACGCGGAGCGCTCGGACGCGCTGCGCGCCCGCTACGGCCTGCGGCACGCGGTCGTCGTCGAGTCGCCCACCGCGGTCGACGAGGTCGACGAGTCGCCCGATCCCGAGAACCTCGGCGAGGTCGCGGCCGATCTGCTCGGCGAGCTGGTCAACGAAGGCGATGTCCTCGGTCTCGCGTGGGGGCGCTCGACCATCCACATGGCGGCTGCCCTCGACCAGCTGCCGCCGTGCACCGTGGTGCAGCTGACGGGCGTGTACGACGCCGGGACCGCCGAACGCGGTTCGGTCGAGGCCGTACGGCGTGCCGCGCAGGTGTCCGGCGGCGAGGCCCACCCCATCTACGCGCCGATGCTGCTTCCCGACCCGGCCACGGCCGCCGCGCTGCGGAACCAGACCGGGATCGCGCGGGCGTTTGAGTACTTCGACAAGGTCACCGTCGCCGCCGTCTCGATCGGCTCCTGGGAGCCCGGCATCTCCACCGTCCACGACATGCTCAGCGACGAGGAGCGCGCGCACTACGCGTCGCTCGGCGTGGCCGCGGAGATGTCCGCGCACCTCTTCGACGCCCAGGGGCGTCGGGTCGGGCGTGATCTGGGGGAGCGGTGCATCACCGTCGAGGCGGACCGGCTCCGGCGGATTCCCGAGGTGGTCGCCATCGCCGGTGGGCAGCGGAAGGCCGCCGCGATCGACGCGGTGCTGCGTTCCGGGCTTGTCACCAGCTTGGTCACCGATACCGCTGCCGCTGATCAGCTGCTGGTCAGGGGGGCTACTCCGCATCCCGCGCTGGATCGGGAAGACCCGGACGGCAGCTGAGCTGCTGCGGGTGCGCTGTGGCCGGGCGCGCGGTTCCCCGCGCCCCTGGCGGGGGCTCGTGGCAGCATCTGTCGCATGCTGACCCGGTTGGTCCCTCGCGTGCTGGCCGCGCTGCTCGTCTGCCTCGCGGTCCTCGTCACGGGATGTTCCTCCGACGGTGGCGGGGAGGCGCGGCGTTCCGCGCCCGCCTGGGCCCAAGGCATGGCCACCGTCCCCGTCGACCGGCTGCCCGCCGAGGCCCGGGGGACGTTGCGGCTCATCGATGACGGCGGGCCCTTCCCGTACGCCAAGGACGGTTCCGTCTTCGGCAACTTCGAGGGAGAGCTGCCCAGGCAGCGGCGCGGCCACTACCGCGAGTACACCGTGCGCACCCCCGGCGAACGCGACCGGGGCGCACGGCGGATCGTCACCGGGAGCGACGGCGAGACCTACTACACCGACGACCACTACGCGTCCTTCAAGGCGGTACTGAGATGACGCCCGAACCACAGGCCCCCGAACCACAGGCCCCCGAACCGCTCGCACCCGTCCTCGATGCCGTACGCGCCGCCGGCCTGAGCACCGTCTCGCTCGACCTGAGCGGGGTGAGCGACAAGGCGGCCTTCATGGACCGCTGCGCCCGCGCGCTGGAGCTCCCCGACTGGTTCGGGCGCAACTGGGACGCGCTCGCCGACTGCCTCACCGACCTGGGGTGGGCGCCCACCGCACCCGGCCGGCTGCTCGTCGTCACCGGCTGGCAGGAGTACGCCGAAGCGGCCCCCCAGGAGTGGATCGTCGCCCAGGAGGTGTTCACCGACGCGGTGGCGTACGCGCGCGAACGCGGGACGGGCCTGGAGGTCGTCCTCGCGCTCGGCACGCACGCCTGAGCGGACGGTGACCGTCGTGGCCGGTTCTTGGAGGATCCGACCAGGGCTCCTGCGCCCCGCCTGGGTGATCATCCCAGGCGGCACATCGCCCCGGACATGGGACACTGAAGTACGTGCTTTTCCCTCGGCCTAACTGTCCGGGGGCCACCTCTGATCGACTGGGATGAGCAGCACGTGCGTTTCCTCAATGACATCCAGCCTGCGTACGACCTGACGTACGACGACGTCTTCATGGTGCCGCGGCGCTCCGCCGTCGGATCGCGTCAGGGTGTGGACCTCTCCGCCCCGGACGGCACCGGCACCACGATCCCGCTGGTCGTCGCGAACATGACCGCGATCGCCGGGCGCCGGATGGCCGAGACGGTCGCCCGCCGCGGCGGTCTCGTCGTGATCCCGCAGGACATTCCGATCGAGGTCGTCACCGAGGTCATCTCCTGGGTCAAGACGCGCCACCACGTCCTGGACACCCCCATCGTCCTGGCCCCCACGCAGACCGTCGCCGACGCGCTCGCCCTGCTCTCCAAGCGCGCGCACAACGCGGCCGTGGTCGTGGACGCCGACCAGAAGCCGGTCGGCGTCGTCACCGACACGGACCTGAACGGCGTCGACCGCTTCACCCAGATCTCCGAGGTCATGTCGAAGGACCTCGTGCTGCTCGACGCGGACATCGACCCGCGCGACGCCTTCAACAAGCTGGACGCCGCCAACCGCCGCTACGCCCCCGCCGTGGGCAAGGACGGCCGCCTCGCCGGCATCCTGACCCGCACGGGCGCCCTGCGCGCGACCCTCTACTCGCCCGCCCTGGACGCCAACGGCAAGCTGCGCATCGCCGCCGCCGTCGGCATCAACGGCGACGTCGCGACCAAGGCCAAGCAGCTCCTCGACGCGGGCGCCGACACGCTCGTCGTGGACACCGCGCACGGCCACCAGGAGTCGATGATCGCCGCGGTGAAGGCCGTGCGCGCGCTCGACCCGCAGGTGCCGATCGTCGCGGGCAACATCGTCGCCGCCGAGGGCGTACGCGACCTGATCGAGGCCGGTGCCGACATCATCAAGGTCGGCGTGGGCCCCGGTGCCATGTGCACCACGCGCATGATGACCGGCGTCGGCCGCCCGCAGTTCTCCGCGGTGCTCGAATGCGCCGCCGAAGCCGCCAAGTTCGGCAAGCACGTGTGGGCCGACGGCGGTGTCCGGCACCCCCGTGACGTCGCCATGGCGCTGGCCGCCGGTGCGTCGAACGTCATGATCGGTTCGTGGTTCGCCGGGACGTACGAGTCCCCGGGCGACCTGCAGCAGGACGCCAACGGCCGCCTCTACAAGGAGTCGTTCGGCATGGCGTCGGCGCGTGCTGTGAAGAACCGCACGAGCGAGGAGTCGGCGTACGACCGTGCCCGCAAGGCGCTCTTCGAGGAGGGCATCTCGACCTCGCGGATGTTCCTGGACCCGGAGCGTCCCGGTGTCGAGGACCTGATCGACTCGATCATCGCGGGTGTCCGTTCCTCCTGCACGTATGCCGGTGCCGGTTCGCTCGCGGAGTTCGCCGAGCGGGCGACCGTGGGTGTGCAGAGCGCCGCGGGCTACGCGGAGGGCAAGCCTCTGCACGCCAGCTGGAGCTAGGGCCTCTCGTTCGGGTCAGGCCGGGCCCGCGGGGAGCTGTGCCACTCGTCCGCGGGTTCGTTGTGACCGGTCGCGCAGCGCCCCGCGCTCTCGCGGGGCGCTGATACGACCGCCTTCGCCAGCAGCTCGTGGCCCGCGTCGCCCGGATGCACCCCGTCCACCAAGTGCCCGGCGCGCAGCAGCCCGGCGCCCGGCAGCAGGTCCGCCCCCGCGTCCCGTGCAGCCCGCTCCACGGCGGTCCGTAGCTCCCCGAGTGTGGCGCCGAGGGTGTTCGGTGTCGTCTCGGCGTCCGGGCGCACGACCGGGGAGACGACCAGGAGGGGAGCGTCCGGGTGGCCCTGGCGCACCAGGTCCAGGAACGCCCGCGCCGTCTCGTACAGCAGCCCCGCCGAATGCGGCGTACGCGACCAGCAGTTCGTGCCGAAGGCGACGGTGAGCAAGTCGGCCTCCAGCGAGGCGAGTTGCTCGGCCGTCGCGAGCTCTCCGCGCGCCGCGCCCGCGTATCCGAGGTTCACCGAATCCACGCCGAGCACCCGTCCCGCCAGCGCGGGCCACGCCAGATGGGGCCGCGTGGCCGACCAGCCCTCCGCGATCGAGTCGCCGTGGACGAGCCAGCGCGGACGACGGGCGGCAGGCGTCAAGGTGCCGTCGACCGGGCGCACTCCGTGCAGGGCGGGTCGGAGCGATTCCGGCAGGTGCAGGGTGAACTCGCCGTCGGGGTGAGGGAGATGGATCAGCGTCCGGCGCTGGTCGCCGGGGCACGCGGGCGTGTCGATGGCGGCCTCGCCCGCGAGGAGCGTGAACACCGCGGGCGCCGTGCGATACGAGTCCGCTGTGGATGGCGCAGTGGCGGTGTACGCGATCTCCACCGCGCTCACTCCGCGCGCCGTGAACTCGAGCCGCACCCCGGCCGGGACACCCGCCCGCTCCCACGTGTCCCCGGGCAGCCGCTCCCGGTCGGCCGGGTCGGCGCGCACCACCCGGCCGTCCTCGGTCCACCAGGCCGCACCGCGCACGAACTCCCTCACCGCGCGCCCCCGATGGTCGGATAGGGGAACTTCACGCCGACCCCGCCGTCCACGACGAGCGTCTGTCCGGTGACGTAGGAGGAGAGCGGCGAGGCGAAGAAGAGCAGGGCGGAGGCGATGTCCGAGGTCTCGGCCACGCGGTCGAGCGGGGCGTTGCGGGCGTTCCGCGCGCGGCCCTCCTCGCCGATCAGGCCCGCCACACGCGGCGTCCAGACGACGCCGGGCGCCACCGCGTTCACCCGCACCCGGCGTGGGCCGTACTCCACCGCCGCCGAGCGGACCAGGGAGATCAGGCCCGCCTTGGCCGCGCCGTACGCGGCGTGCAGGGGCGCCGCCGTCAGGCCCGAGACCGACGCCACGAAGACCAGGGGGCCGCCGCCCGCCTCGGCGAGCGCCTCGCCGCCGTACTGGACCGCGAGCCAGGCGTGCCGCAGGACGAGGGAGAAGTGCCAGTCCCAGGACGCGTCGTCGAGTTCGTCCAGCGGCGTGTAGCGGGCCATGCCGACGATGTCGACGACACCGCCGATCTCGCCCAACTCCCGGCGCGCGTAAGTGAAGAGATCCCGCATCTCTTCGCGCCGCGTCACGTCGGCGACGTACGCGATGCCGCCCGTCTCGGCCGCGACCGCCTCGGCGCGGCCCTTGTCGAGATCCACGCACAGGACCCGCGCGCCCGCCGCCGTGAGCGCGTGCGCCGTCTGGCGGCCGATGCCGTTGCCCGCGCCGAGCAGGATGAACGCGCGGCCGTCCAGGCGGTGCAGGGCGGCGTAGTCGGGGACGGGGGAGGTGTCGAGCGGTTCGCTCACGGTGTCGCCCGCCGGGGCCGGTACGACGCGAGCTCCGGGATGACTTCCTTGCCCAGGATCTCGATCGTGCGCAGGATCTCCTGGTGCTCCAGGTAGCCCCACTGGACGTAGCAGATGAGCTGGTCGATGCCGAGGTCGGCGTAGCGCTTGGCCTTGCGGACGATGGTCTGCGCGTCGCCGATGAGGATCATGTCGCCGTCGTTGAACTCCTCGACGGGGACGCTCCCTTCGATGATCGGGGTGAGCAGAGGGAAGGTCCGCTCGCGCTCGTCGGGGGTCAGGTGTGGAAGTTCCCAGTCGAGCGTGAACTGGGCCAGGTTCCGGTACCACCAGGCCACCGAGTCCCAGACCCGCTGCGAGGGGCGGTCCGCCACGTGCACCAGCGTGTACGCGCTGACGCGGTCCGTGGTGACGTCCGTGATCGGCGCGGGTGTGCGCGCCGCCGCGCGGTAGGCGGCGACCTGGCGGGCCATCGCGTCGAGCGGCTGCATGATCGAGAAGGAGAGCAGACCGAGGCCCGCCGCGCCCGCCACCTCCGCCGAACCGGGGGACGTGGCCGCCATCCAGCAGGGTGGGTGCGGGTCCTGGACCGGCTTGGGGGTGACCATCCGCCGGGGGAAGGTGAAGCGCTCCGACTCGTAGGCGAAGTACTCCTCGCGCCACATGCCCGTCACGATCTCGATCGCCTCGCGCCAGTCGGACCGCGACTGCTCGCGGTCGACGCCGAAGGCCGTCTGTTCCATGGGCGTCGACCGTCCCGTGCCCCACTCCACGCGCCCGTCCGAGAGCACGTCCACCGCCGCCACCTTCTCCGCGATCCGCTGCGGGGGAGTGAAGCCGAAGGGGGTGAGCGTGACGCCGAAGCCGAGCCGTATCCGCTCGGTGAGCGCCGCGAGATGCCCGAGCAGGACCTCGGGCGCGGGGCAGTGCGAGCGGCCCTCGCGGAAGTGGTGCTCCACGGCCCACACCGTGCGGAAGCCGACGCGGTCCGCGAGCCGGATCTGTTCCACGGCCTCGCGGTAGGCACGCTGCTCGGCGGTGCGCTGGCCGTGCGGATGGGGTCCGTGCCAGGGCTTCGGTACGTCGATCTCGTACAGCACATCGAGGTCCATGGCCTGCTGCCTCCCTCTCGACCGTCCTGCGGTGCGCGCTCGGCTCGACCGGGGTGCACGATGAGGCAGATCTGACGAAGTGTCAACCACGTGCCGGGCGCCCCGGCACGCAACGGACGAATCGGACCGCGCAACGAAGACCCGCGGGGAGGGGAAGTACGCAACGATCGTGCGGGGCCGCGCAAGGTTGCTCCATTACGTATGTGAAGCTCGCCTCATAGAGTCATCCGCTGTACGTGGTGTGGCGGGGCCCGCCTGCTCGGCGGTCCCCGATCATGCGTGGGAGCTGCCGCGGGTCCCGCCGCCCCTGACCGGCAGCGATGAAGGAGCCACGCGTGCTCGACCAAGGCGCACCCCCGCAAGGCCGCCCGAACCCCTCGGGGGCCAGGGGGTTCGGCGGCCGCTTGATGCGGCGCAAGCCGGTGGAACTCCTGGTCGCGGAGGGCGGCCAGGGTGAAGGCGGCTCGCTGCGGCGCTCCCTCGGCATGTGGCAGCTGACGATGATCAGCATCGGCGCCACGCTCGGCACCGGCATCTTCGTCGTCCTCGGCGAGAGCGTCCCCAAGGCCGGGCCCGCCGTGACCCTGTCCTTCGTGCTCGCGGGCCTCACGGCTCTCTTCTCCGCGCTCTCCTACGCCGAGCTGGCGGGCTCCATCCCGGTCGCGGGATCCTCGTACTCGTACGCGTACGCAACGATGGGTGAACTCGTCGCCTGGGTCTGCGGCTGGTGCCTGGTCCTGGAGTACGGCGTCTCGGTCGCCGCCGTCGCCGTCGGCTGGGGCGAGTACCTCAACGAGCTGCTCGACGGCACCATCGGCGTCACCATCCCGGACGTGCTCTCCTCGGCACCCGGCGAGGGCGGCTTCATCAACCTGCCCGGCCTGATCGTCGTCCTGCTCGCCATGGTGTTCCTGCTCGGCGGCGCCAAGGAGTCGGCGCGGGCCAACACGATCATGGTCATCGTGAAGATCGCGGCGCTCGCGCTCTTCTGCACCATCGGTTTCATGGGTTTCAAGTCCGGCAACTACTCCGACTTCATGCCGCTCGGCACGGCCGGCGTCAGCGCCGCCGCCGCGAGCCTCTTCTTCTCGTACATCGGCTTCGACGCCGCCTCCACCGCCGGTGAGGAAGCGAAGAACCCGCAGCGCGACCTGCCCCGCGCGATCATGCTGTCGCTGATCATCGTCACGGCGCTCTACGTCCTGGTCGCGGCCGTCGCCGTCGGCGCCTGGAACTGGAAGGACTTCGAGGGCTCGGAGGCCACGCTCGCCGCGATCATGAACGACGTCAGCGGCCAGAGCTTCTGGGGCACGCTGCTCGCCGCTGGCGCGGTCATCTCCATCGCGTCCGTCGTCCTGACCGTCCTCTACGGCCAGACCCGCGTCCTGTTCGCCATGTCCCGCGACGGCCTGGTCCCCAAGGTGTTCGGCAAGGTCAGCAGGAAGACGGGCACGCCCCGCGTGAACACGGTCATCGTGTCGCTGTTCTGCGCCGCGCTCGCCTCCGTGATCCCGCTCGGCAAGCTCGTCGACGCCACCAGCATCGGTACGCTCTTCGCCTTCGGCCTGGTCAACATCGCGGTCATCGTGCTGCGCCGGACACGCCCGGACATGCCGCGCACGTTCCGGGTGCCGCTCGGCTGGCTCTTCCCGGTGCTCGGCTTCGGATTCTGCGCGTACAACATGTTCAGCCTCGACTCCATCACCTGGATCGTCTTCGGTGTCTGGATGGCCGTCGGCCTCGTGTTCTACTTCCTTTACGGCATGAGCCGCTCCCGATTGGCCTCCGCAGAGAAGTGATCCACCCCCAGTGCGACTGAACGATCTCGACGAACGCATCGTGCACGCCCTCGCCGAGGACGCCCGCCGTTCCTACGCCGACATCGGCCAGCTGGTCGGGCTCTCCGCGCCCGCCGTCAAGCGGCGCGTGGACCGGCTCCGGGAGACGGGCGCCATCACGGGATTCACCGTGCGGGTCGACCCGGCCGCGCTCGGCTGGGAGACCGAGGGGTTCATCGAGATCTACTGCCGTCGCAACACCTCGCCGGAGGCGATTCGGCGGGGTCTGGAGAGGTATCCGGAGATCGCGTCCGCTTCCACCGTCACCGGGGAGGCGGACGCGGTCGTCCAGGTCTTCGCCGCTGACATGCGGCATTTCGAGCGCGTACTGGAGCGGATCGCGGGCGAGCATTTCGTCGAGCGGACGAAGTCCGTCCTCGTCCTCTCGCCCTTGATGCGGCGGTTCTCTTCCGGGGCGCCTGCTTAGACCCTGGGCCGCGGGCGGGTCCGCTGTGGCTTGTGGCGCAGTTCCCCGCGCCCCTTAAGGACGCGGATCCATCGGGCGTACGTGGAGATCGCCGCTGCCCGGCTTGGTCTTGTCGAACGGGGCCGCGCTCACGCACTTGGGCATGTCGTCCGGCAGGTCGTTCGGGATGCCGACCATGGCCCAGCTGTAGCCGAAGCGGTCCTGCTCGCCCTGGTCGTGGACGGTCATGCCGACGCGCTTGCCGACCGCCCCTTTGAGGCCGCCGTCCGCCTTCGTGATGACCGCCGACACCGTGGCGACCTTTCCGCCGGTCAGCAGACAGTCCACGCGGGCCTCGGCGGAGCCGCCGAACTCGGGGTTCTCCATGTAGTGGCTGAGCTTGACGGTGCCGTGCGCCTTGCCCGGGTCGTTCTTGTCCGTCGCGTCCAGATGGGCGTCGAACGTGATGGTGGCGTTGTCGCCGGGAGGCCGGTCCAGCTTGGCGGTTCCGGTCACGGCGGCGGCCTCGCGCCCGGGATGCGGTGCGTCCGACGCTGTCGCGGAGCCCGCGGCTCCGGCGAGCGCGAGGAACGTGGCGCCTACGGCGACGATCCGGATGAGAGTGGAGCGGCGGTGCATGTGTGGCCCCCGTCTGGCTGTGGTCCGCCCGGTCCTCCCGGGCGTGATCCACACTCCCCTGGACCGGCGCCCGGTGCATCGTGCGCGAGAGGGGTGTCCGCCTCCGCCGCGCGGCGGGGAACGGCTGGTTCGTGAGGCGGAGACGCCGGGCCCGCCCGACCCCCGTACGGGTGGGCCCGGCGCCTGTCAGCCGGTCGGGTACGTCAGGTGCCAGGGCCGCACGCGAAAGTCGCCCGTGCCCTTCTTGACCTTCTCGAAGGGCGCCGAGCTCGTGCACTTGGTCAGCTTCTTGGTCCCGTCGGGGCCGCCCACCGCGGCCCAGCTGTAGCCCACGCGGTCGTGCCTGCCCTGGTCGTGGACGCTGAAGCCGACCCGGCCGCCCTTGATGTCCTTCAGGTTGGTGCCGGTGATGATCCCGGTGGCCGTGGCGACCTTGCCGCCCGTCATCAGGCAGTCGATACGTCCCTCGGCCCAGCCGCCCTTGCCGCCCGGCTTGTCTAGGTGGACGAAGCGGAAGGTGCCCGTCGCCTTGTCCGGGCGCATATTGTGGCGCCGCGCGAGGTGGGCGTCGAAGGTGAACGTCACGTCCTCGGTGGTCCTGCGGTACAGCTTCGCGGTGCCGGTGAGCGCGGCGGCCTCACGCTTCTGTATGTGCGGGCGGCTCTCGGCGGCTTGGCGCGCCCCGCCGTCGCCGTGTCCGCCGTTGCCGTGTCCGTCGTCGTCCGCGGCGACGGCCGCTCCCGCGGCTCCGGCGCAGATCAGCAGGGCGGTTCCGATGGCGATCACACGGCTGCGGCTGCGGGTGCTGGTGCTGGTGAAGCGGGCAGGGGTGTGGCTGCCGGTGCTTGCGTCGCGGCTCACTGGTGGCCTCCTGATGCGGGCCGTTCACCCGGTCCTTCCGGGCGAGATCACGCTCTCGCGGCAGGGGGTCCCGGCACGTCCGGCCACGGGCGGCAATCCGCCTCCCCCATGCGGCGGGGGCGGCACCCACGCACCCTGCGCCGGGCGGTGGACAACGCTACGACCCCGGTCGCATGCCGCCACGCAACGAATCACCGATCAGGGCCCCACACGCGCAACAGATCGAGCAGCGGCCCGCAACGCTCGCGCCTTGTCGGGCCAGGGCCGTCGACCGTACCGTCTAAACGATCCCCATCAGCCCCTTCGTACGCCCCGAGGTCCGCCATGCCCCCGCTGCGCACCGCCCTGCTCCAGAGCTCGGGCCGCCCCGGCTCCGTCGCCGCCAACCTGAAGGCGCTCGACGAGTCGGCCGCCCGTGCCGCCGAGGCGGGCGCGGGCCTCCTGGTGGCGCCCGAGCTGTACCTCACCGGGTACGCCATCGGCGACGACGTGCCGCGCCTCGCCGAGGCCGCCGACGGGGCATCGGCCGCCGCGATCGCCGAGAGCGCCGTACGCCACGGCGTCGCGATCGCCTACGGCTACCCGGAGCGGGACGGCCAGCAGGTCTTCAACTCCGTCCAGCTGATCGGCCCCGACGGCGCGCGCCTGGCCAATTACCGCAAGACCCACCTCTTCGGCTGCTTCGAGCGCGACTCCTTCACCCCTGGTGAACAGGCCGTCGTCCAGGCCGAGTTGGGCGGTCTGCGGATCGGCCTGATGATCTGCTACGACGTGGAGTTCCCCGAGAACGTCCGCGCGCACGCCCTCGCGGGCACCGACCTGCTGCTCGTGCCCACGGCCCAGATGCACCCCTTCCAGTTCGTCGCCGAGTCCGTCGTCCCGGTGCGGGCCTTCGAGAACCAGATGTACGTCGCCTACGTCAACCGGGTCGGCAAGGAGGGGGAGTTCGAGTTCGTCGGGCTCTCCACGCTCGCAGGACCCGACGGAGTCGCGCGCACGCGTGCCGGCCGGGAAGAGCAGCTGGTGTTCGCCGACGCGGACCCGGTCTTCCTCGCCGCGTCGCGTGAGGCCAACCCCTATCTGAGCGACCGCCGCCCGGGGCTGTACGCGTCCCTGACCTGACCCTCCCCTCGCGAAGCCCCGAGCCTCCCCTTCTTCTTCTGTTCTGCCGTTCCCGCAAGGAGTCCGTACCCCATGACGTCCACGGTGCCCACCGCCGTCCAGCACACCGACGCGCAGCCGCCGATCACCATGTTCGGTCCGGACTTCCCGTACGCGTACGACGATTTCCTCGCCCACCCGGCGGGCCTGGGCCAGATACCCGCGACCGAGCACGGCACGGAGGTCGCGGTCATCGGCGGTGGCCTCTCCGGCATCGTGGCGGCGTACGAACTGATGAAGATGGGCCTCAAGCCCGTCGTCTACGAGGCCGACCAGATCGGCGGCCGGCTGCGCACCGTCGGGTTCGAGGGCTGTGACGGCGACCTGACCGCCGAGATGGGCGCGATGCGCTTCCCGCCGTCCTCGACGGCGCTCCAGCACTACATCGACCTGGTGGGCCTCAAGACCCAGCCGTTCCCCAACCCCCTCGCGGAGTCGACCCCCTCGACGGTCGTCGACCTCAAGGGCGAGTCCCACTACGCCACCTCCGTCGACGACCTGCCGCAGGTCTACCGCGACGTGATGAACGCCTGGAACTCCTGCCTGGAGGAGGGCGCCGACTTCTCCGACATGAACCGCGCCCTGCGCGAGCGCGACGTACCGAAGATCCGCGAGATCTGGTCCAAGCTCGTCGAGAAGCTCGACAACCAGACCTTCTACGGCTTCCTCTGCGACTCCGAGGCCTTCAAGTCCTTCCGGCACCGCGAGATCTTCGGCCAGGTCGGCTTCGGCACGGGCGGCTGGGACACCGACTTCCCGAACTCCATCCTGGAGATTCTGCGCGTCGTCTACACCGAGGCCGACGACCACCACCGCGGCATCGTCGGCGGCAGCCAGCAGCTGCCGCTGCGGATGTGGGACCGCGAGCCGCAGAAGATCGTGCACTGGGGGCTCGGCACGTCCCTGAGCTCGCTGCACGAGGGCGGTGTGCCGAAGCCCGCCGTGACCCGTCTGGACCGCACCGCGGGCAACCGCGTCACCGTCACCGACTCCTCGGGCGACATCCGCACCTACCGGGCGGCGATCTTCACCGCCCAGTCCTGGATGCTGCTCTCCAAGATCGCGTGCGACGACACGCTCTTCCCCATCGACCACTGGACGGCGATGGAGCGGACCCACTACATGGAGTCCTCGAAGCTCTTCGTGCCGGTCGACCGGCCCTTCTGGCTGGACAAGGACGAGCAGACCGGCCGTGACGTCATGTCGATGACGCTCACCGACCGGATGACGCGCGGTACCTACCTGCTCGACGACGGGCCGGACAAGCCCGCCGTCATCTGCCTCTCCTACACCTGGTGCGACGACAGCCTCAAGTGGCTGCCGCTGTCGGGACAGGAGCGCATGGAGGTCATGCTCAAGTCGCTCGGCGAGATCTATCCCAAGGTCGACATCCGCAAGCACATCATCGGCAACCCGGTGACCGTGTCCTGGGAGAACGAGCCCTACTTCATGGGCGCCTTCAAGGCGAACCTGCCCGGTCACTACCGCTACCAGCGGCGCCTGTTCACGCACTTCATGCAGGGCTCGTTGCCCGAGGACAAGCGGGGCATCTTCCTCGCCGGTGACGACATCTCCTGGACCGCGGGCTGGGCCGAGGGCGCTGTGCAGACGGCGCTGAACGCGGTGTGGGGCGTGATGCACCACTTCGGCGGTGCGACCGACGCGACCAACCCCGGGCCCGGCGACGTGTACGACGAGATCGCTCCCGTCGAGCTGCCGGAGGACTGACAGGCAGCGCCGCCCCACCTTGGGGCGCGGGGGGAATCCGCCGGGCGGTCCGGTCGTGGCTGTCGCGCGGTTCCCCGCGCCCCTATGGGGCGCTTTACACCCCGGCCGCCCGCGCCGCCTCGTACACCTCCGCCGCCAGATCCTTCAGCTCCTGCGCGTCCCGCGTGCTGCCCTGGAGCTCGATGAGGATCTCCTCGACCGCGCCCACCGAGGCGTGTGCCTCCAGGTCCTCGACGATCTGCGCGACGTTGCCCTGGAAGGGGGAGCGCTTCTCGCCCTCGTGCGCCTTCGCGGTGTACTGCGCGTTGGCCCGCAGGACGCTCTGGACCGGTGCGGTGCGCCCCCGCTCGGCGGCCAGTTCCTTCAGCGCCTGAGCCTGCTCGGCCAGCGCCTTGGCGCCCATGGCGACCGGCATCCAGCCGTCGGCGCGGTCCACGAGCCTGCGCTGGGCGCGGGGGCTGTTGGCGGGCAGCAGGATCGGGATGGGACGGGCGGGCTTCGGGCCGACCACGGAGGGCGCGATCGTGGTCAGCTCCCCTTCGTACGACACCGGGTCCGGGCCCCAGACCGCGTGGCAGACGTCGATCAGCTCGTCCAGGACCTTGCCGCGCTTGTTGAAGGGGGCCACTGCCGCTGCCGCGTACTCGTCGTGCGACCAGCCCGTGCCGAGGCCCGCGACGACGCGGCCGCCGCTCGCCGCGTCCAACGTGGCAAGGGAGCGCGCCAGTTGGAACGGCACGTGCAGCGGGGCGACCAGGACGCTGGTGCCCAGGCGCGCCCGCTCCGTGGCCGCCGCCGCCAGCGTCAGTGTGATCAGCGGGTCGGGCACCGAGCGGTACGTGTCCGGCCAGGGCAGGCCCTCGATGCCGTACAGACCCTGTGTCGCGGGCTCGGGGAACAGGACGCGCTCATAGACCCACAGGCTCTCGTACCCGATCTCCTCGGCCGCGCGGGCCACCGCCGGGACGTCACGTCCGATGCTGTACTGCCGGCCCTGCGGGAGGCTGAGTCCGAGTCGTGTGGGCATGCTGGTGCTCCTTCACATCCGGGGTCGCTGCCGTCAACGTACAGCGGCAGGAAGGGAGTTATCCGGCGACCCTCGCGAAGCGGCCGAATCAGTCCGGTAGGGGCGTGAGGAGCATCCGGCCGACCAGGCCGACCGCTCCGTCAAGGCGGTCGCGGAACGCCCCGGCGACGGAGGGCAGGTCGTGCAGGGCACGCATCGCCAGTGCCGTGGCCCAGGCGCTGTCCCTGGCCCGCTCCAGACTCCAGGAGCCGAGCAGATGGGTGAGCGGGTCGGCGACCTGGAAGAGGTCGGGGCCCGGCATGAGGTCTTCGCGGATGCGCTCCTCCAGTGAGACGAGGATGTCGCCCACGCGGTCGAACTCGTCCTCCAGGTCCGCCGGTTCGCAGCCGAGTGCGCGACAGGTGTCCACGACGGCCAGCGGAAGGTCGTGCCCGATGTGCGCGTTGATGCCCGCGAGCGCGAACTGCAGGGGACGTACGCCGGGATGGCGCCGGAGCTCGAACAGCGGCCGCCAGCAGGCGGGCGGCCGGCGGTCCGCGGCCACCGTGTCGACCGCCGTCAGGTAGCGCTCGGCGAACAGGACGTCCAGCGTGATCGCGGCTCCGGCGTCCGGGAAACGGCCGCTCTCGACCTGCCGCGCGACCTCCTCGGTGACCGAGAGATAGACCCGGTTGAAGACCCCGACCCCGTCGCCCGAGGGGAAGCCGGCGCCCAGCGCGCGCATCCGCGTCACCACGCCGTCAACCCCGTGTGCCGGGCCTGTGCACTCCGCGAACCGCTCCAGCTGCGCCATGGTGGCAGGTTCCCAGCACGGGGCGGGCCGGAGTGCCGCCGCACCGCCCGCTTCCCCAGAACGAGGGAACGGCGACCGTGTGTGCCTTTGGGGGAGGGCCTGCTACTTGGCGCCCGGCTGAGAGTCGTCGGCGCCCGTTTCCGGGACCTCGTCGGCGTCGTCGTACGAGGACGTGCCCGAGTCGAGGAGCGGTTCCTGCGACTTGAGGTGCGGCGGGGCGAAGGCGCGAAGGACGTGATAGCCCGTGATCACGACGATCGTGCCGAGCGCGATGCCGCTCAGCTCGAAGTTGTCCGTGATCTTCAGCGAGACACCGCCGACGCCGATGATGATGCCCGCCGCGGCAGGCACCAGGTTCAGCGGATTGCGCAGGTCCACCCCGGCGCTGATCCAGATCTGGGCGCCGAGCAGGCCGATCATGCCGTAGAGGATGACGGTGATGCCGCCGAGCACGCCGCCCGGGATGGCCGCCACGACCGCGCCGAACTTGGGGCAGAGGCCGAAGAGCAGGGCGAAGCCCGCGGCGGCCCAGTACGCGGCCGTGGAGTAGACGCGGGTCGCCGCCATCACGCCGATGTTCTCGGAGTACGTCGTGTTGGGCGGGCCGCCGACCGCCGTGGAGAGCATGGACGCGGCGCCGTCGGCGGAGATCGCCGTGCCGAGCTTGCCGTCCAGGTTGTCGCCGGTCATCTCGCCGACCGCCTTGACGTGCCCGGCGTTCTCCGCGACCAGCGCGATGACGACGGGCAGCGCGACGAGGATCGCCGACCACTCGAAGCTCGGCGCGTGGAAGGACGGCAGTCCGATCCAGTCGGCGTTGCCGACGGCGGAGAGGTCGAGGCGCCAGTGGTCGACGACCTTGCCCGAGCCGTCCGCCGAGTTGATCTTGCCGAAGGTCAGGTCGAGGACCCAGGACAGGACGTACCCGAAGATCAGCCCCAGGAAGATCGCGACGCGCGACCAGAATCCGCGCAGGCACACCACGGCCAAACCGGTGAACAGCATCACCAGGAGCGCCGTCCACTGGTCCTGCGGCCAGTACGTGGAAGCGGTGACCGGCGCCAGATTGAAGCCGATCAGCATGACGACGGCGCCGGTGACGATCGGGGGCATCGCGGCATGGATGATCCGCGCCCCGAACCTCTGGACGGCGAGGCCCACCAGGAACAGCGCGGCGCCGACCACGAAGACCGCGCCCGTCACCGTCGCGGAGGAGCCGCCCTGCGCGCGGATGACGGCGGCCACGCCCACGAAGGAGAGCGAACAGCCCAGATAGCTGGGCACCCGACCGCGCGTGGCGAGCAGGAAGATGACGGTCGCGACGCCCGACATCATGATCGCGAGGTTCGGGTCGAGGCCCATCAGGACGGGCGCCACGAACGAAGCGCCGAACATGGCGACGACGTGCTGGGCGCCGAGCCCGATGGTCCGCGGCCACGAGAGCCGCTCGTCGGGACGGACGACGGCTCCGGGCGCGGGGGTGCGCCCGTCGCCGTGCAGTCTCCAGCGCACGCCGAGATCCATGGTTCTGTTCCGCCTTCTATGCGCCGAGCTGTGGGTATGCCCCGTGACCGGGGCTGACCCGTGTCGGGGTATGGCCCGTGTCCGGGAACGACCCGTGAGAATGACCTGAAAGATCAGCGCAATGTTAGTGCCGCGTAAGTTCGGCTACCCGTCGGGGCGGATGCGGCGGCGGGCTCAGGGGCGCGGGCCGGGCGCCGCCGCGTCCGCGTGCTCGACCGCCGTGGCCTTGCCGCCCTCCGTACGCAGGACCCCCGCGAACACCGCGAGCCCGCAGGCGAGCACCGTCACCAGGCCGAAGGAGACCACCAGGCTCGTCGCGTCGGCGAGCGTGCCGATCGCCGACGGGGCGATCAGGCCCGATGTGTACGTGATGGTGGCGACGCCCGCGATGGCCTGGCTCGGATTCGGGCCGCTGCGCCCGGCCGCCGCGAACGCGAGGGGCACCACGACCGCGATGCCGAGCCCGAGCATCGCGAACCCGCACATGGCGATCGCCGGATGTGGCGCCACCACCACGAGAAGGCCACCGAGCGCCGCGACCACGCCGCCCACGCGCACCGTGCGGACCGAGCCGAAGCGGTTGACCACCGCGTCGCCCGCGAGCCGCGCGATCGCCATGGTGAGCGTGAAGCCGGTGGTGGACGCGGCGGCGACACCGGCCGACGTGTCAAGGACGTCCCGCAGATAGACCGCCGACCAGTCCAGGCTCGCGCCCTCGGCGAAGACCGCGCAGAAGCCGACCGCACCGATCAGGAGCGCCGACTTGGGCGGCAGCGAGAACCGTGGCGGCGCCACTTCCTCGGGCGCCGCCTGCAGATCGAGCACGCCCTGGCAGGCGACGAGGCCGATCGCGGTGAGCGCCACGGCGGCGAGCGCGTGATGCAGGCGGGCGTCCGCGCCCAGGTGGGCGGCGACCGTGCCGGCCGCGGAGCCGATCAGGGCGCCGACGCTCCACATGCCGTGCAGGCCCGACATGATCGACCTCTTCATGCGGGTCTCGACCTCGACACCGAGGGCGTTCATCGCCACATCCGACATGCCCGCCGTCGCGCCGTACACGGCCAGGGCGAGGCAGAGGGTCAGCAGATTCGGCGCCAGCGAGGGCAGGATCAGGGCCATCGTCCACAGGGCGAGAAGGCCGCGCAGCGCCGTCCGCGCGCCGAAGCGGTGGCTGACCCAGCCCGCGAGCGGCATCGCGAGGGAGGCGCCGATCGCGGGGAAGGCGAGGGCGAGGCCGAGGAGCCCCGCGCTGAGCCCCGCGTGCTCCTGGATCCAGGGCACGCGTGTCGCGAAGGAGCCGGTGACGGCGCCGTGCACACAGAAAACGGCGGCCACGGCGTACCGCGCCCGCTTCAACTGCCTTGCGTCAAGGACCACTTCACTCATCGATGCTCCGCCCCTCCCGAGGTACCGTCCCGCTACGGCGACGTAAACTATCAGGAACCCTGCCTGATAGTTAGCAGGTTTATGGAAGGATCCCGGCATGCCCGCATCACCGAGCACCGCCCGGGCCATCAACGACCGGCTCGCCCTGGGGCTTCTGCAGCGCGAAGGACCGCTGACGGCCAACCAGTTGAAGCAGCTGACCGGCCTGTCGAGGCCCTCGGTCGCCGACCTGGTCGAGCGCCTCCAGGGCTCCGGCCTGATCGCGGTCGTGGGGGAGGCGGGTGCCCAGCGCCGCGGGCCCAACGCCCGGCTGTACGGGATCGTCGCCGACCGGGCTCACCTCGCCGCGCTCGACGTACGCACCGAAGGCGTCTCCGTGGTCGTCACCGACCTGCTCGGCGCGGTGCTCGCCGAGGCCTCCGCGCCCATCGGCGGCGACAGCGGCACCGGACCCGCCGTCGAGCGGGCCGTCGCCCTCGTCGAGCGCACCGCACGGGACGGCGGCGTCCGGCGGCTGCACACCGTGGGGATCGGCGCGCCCGGCCTCATCGACCCCGCCACCGGGGAACTGCGCGACACCACCTCGCTGCCCGCCTGGCACCGAGGACTCGCGGGCGCCCTCCAGGAGCGGCTCCCGGCACGCGTGCTCGTGGAGAACGAGACCAACCTCGCCGCCCGCGCCGAACAGCGCGACGGCGCCGCCCACGACCGCGACACCTTCGTGCTCCTCTGGCTCGGTGAGGGCGTCGGCGCCGCCGTCGTACTCGACGGGAAACTGCGCCGCGGGGCGTCGGGCGGCGCGGGGGAGATCGGTTTCCTGCCGGTGCCCGGTACGGACATGCTGCCGTCCGCCACCGCCTGCGAGGGCGGCCTCCACTCGCTGGTCGGCGCCGCCGCGCTGTGTGAGCTCGGCGCCGCACACAGGGTCCTGGAGCCGGGCGCGAGCGCCGCCGACGTGGTCCGCCACGCCGTCGAGACCGGACATGAGGCCTTCCTCGACGCGGCCGCCGACCGGATCGCCGTCGGCGCCGCCGCCATGGCCGCGATCCTCGACCCCGGCTGCGTGGTCCTGGGCGGCGAGGTGGGCCGTGCGGGCGGCGACGTACTCGCCGCCCGGGTGATGAAGCGCGTCACCGCGATGTCGCCGCTGCACACGGAGATCAGGGCGAGCGCCCTCGGCGGAGCCGCCGTACTGCGGGGCGCGCTGCTCGCCGCACGGGACGCGGCACAGGACGAGCTTTTCGGGCCACGCCACTGACCGGGCCGCCACCCGGCCGCTGTGAGCCAGGCCACAGGGGCTTGCCCGCATGGGCGCCGATCAGGCGTGGCAGACTGGCTCTGTACCAAAAGCAGCGCACTCCGGGGTCGGTGTAATTCCGAACCGGCGGTTATAGTCCGCGACCCGACCGCTTCCAGCGGCCGGTTGACCAGGTGAAATTCCTGGACCGACGGTGAAAGTCCGGATGGGAGGCAGTGCGCGGCGGGCGGGCATTCGTGTTCGTCGCCGAGTGGCTTGTTTTTGGGATACCCGGTTTCCGGGTTTCCAGGGAGAGGTCTCGTTTCCGGCGTCGCTCCCGGTGTCGCAGTCCGTACATTCTGTCGTCATCGACAGGCCCCGGAGTCCGTGCCCCTTGAGGCAGGAGGACCCGGTGGCCACCGCAGCCGCAGTAGCAGCGAACGAGCCCGAGCACGCGGCCATGCGTCGCGCCGTCGAGCTCGCATCGCTCGGTCTCGGCGCCACGAGCCCCAACCCGGTCGTCGGATGCGTGATCATCAACGCCTCCGGAGAGACCGTCGGCGAGGGCTACCACCAGCGCGCGGGCGGCCCGCACGCCGAGGTCCACGCCCTGCGCGCGGCCGGCGAACAGGCCCGCGGCGCCACCGCACTGGTCACCCTCGAACCCTGTAACCACACCGGACGCACCGGCCCCTGCGCCCAGGCGCTCATCGACGCCGGGATCGCCCGCGTCGTCTACGCGGTCGGCGACCCGAACCCCGCCGCCACCGGGGGAGCGCAGCGACTGCGTACCGCCGGAGTCGACGTGCGATCGGGCCTCCTGGCGGACGAGGCCGCGGCGGGCAACGCCGCCTGGCTGACGTCCGTGCGGCTCGGCCGCCCGCACGTCACCTGGAAGTACGCCGCGTCGCTCGACGGCCGTATCGCCGCAGCCGACGGCAGCAGCCGCTGGATCACCTCCTCCCAGGCCCGCGCCGACGTCCACCGGCTGCGCGCCGAGTGCGACGCGGTGGTGGTCGGCTCCGGCACCCAGCGCGCCGACGACCCGCACCTCGCCGTGCGGGGCGTCGAAGGCGCCGTACAGCCGCTGCGCGTCGTCGTCGACACGAACGGCACCGCGGTGGAGCCCGGCGCCCGCGTCCTGGACGACGCGGCACCCACGCTCATCGCCGTCGCCGAGAACGTCACCCCGGAAGGCGGCGCCGAGACGGTGCGACTCCCGCGCGCGGACGGCGGGTTGGACATCCCGGCCCTCCTCGACGAGCTCCACACGCGCGGGGTGCGTTCCGTGCTCCTCGAAGGCGGACCGACGCTCGCCGGAGCCTTCGTCGCCGCGGGCGCCGTCGACCGCGTCATCGCCTATCTCGCCCCCGTCCTGCTCGGCGCGGGCCCCGCAGCTCTCACCGGCGGCGGAATCAAGACCATCACCGAAGCGTTGCGGCTCGACGTGAGCGAGACCGTCCGCATCGGCCCCGATCTGCGCGTCACCGCGACCCTCGTAGCGAAGGAGCACTGAAGTGTTCACCGGAATCGTCGAAGAGCTGGGCGAGATCACCGCCGTCGAGAACCTGGACGACGCATCGCGCTTCCGCGTCCGTGGCCCCGTCGTCACCGACGGCGCGAAGCACGGCGACTCCATCGCGGTCAACGGCGTCTGTCTGACGGTCGTGGAGCACGAGGGCGCGGAGTTCACCGCCGATGTGATGGCCGAGACCCTGAACCGGTCCAGCCTCGGCGCGCTCGCGGCAGGATCGCGGGTCAACCTGGAGCGGCCCACCGCCGTGGGCGACCGCCTGGGCGGACACATCGTGCAGGGACACGTCGACTCCGTCGGCACCGTCGTCGACCGCAAGCCCTCCGAGAACTGGGAGATCGTCAAGATCTCGCTCCCCGCGGACCTCTCCCGCTACGTGGTGGAGAAGGGCTCCATCACCGTCGACGGCGTCAGCCTCACGGTCGTCGACGCCGGAGACGACTACTTCACCATCAGCCTCATCCCCACCACCCTCGCCCTGACCACGCTCGGCATCAAGCAGCCGGGCGACCCGGTCAACCTCGAGGTGGACATCATCGCGAAGTACGTCGAGCGGATGCTCGGCGACCGCGTCACCCCCGCTGCTCCGGCTGCCGCTCCCGTTCAGGAGGCCACGAAGTGAACTGGCTCAACTCCGAAGCCTTCACGGCCTTCGGGCAGCACGTGATCTGGTCCGACATGGTGGGCAACACCGTCGGCCTGATCGCCCTCGCGCTCGGCTGGCGGCGCTCCATATGGACCTGGCCCGCCCAGTTCCTCTCCGGCGTCATCCTCGTCGGCGCCTACGCCTCCGCCCACCTCTCCGGCGGTGTCGGCAAGCAGCTGCTCGTCATCGGCGTGGCCCTGTGGGGCTGGCGTCTGTGGACCAACGGCAAGCAGCAGGCGCAGGACGGCTCCATCGCCGTCCGGTTCGCGACCTGGAAGGAGCGCGGGGTGCTGCTCGGCGGCACGGCCGTCGGCACGCTCGCGGTCGGCGCCCTGTTCGCCGCCGTACCCGACCTGTCCTGGAACCCCTGGCCCGACGCCTACATCTTCGTCGGCACGCTCGCCGCGATGGTCGCCCAGGCCCGGGGGCTCGTCGAGTTCTGGTTCGCCTGGCTCCTCGTCGACGTGGTCGGCGTCCCGCTCGCGTTCAGCAGTGGTCTGGCCTTCTCCGGCCTCGTGTACGTCATCTACCTCGCGCTCGTCCTGTGGGGCATGCGCGACTGGTGGCTGCGGTCGCGCACCGCGTCCTCGCAGCCCGTCATGGAAGGAGCCCCGGCATGACTGCGGCACCTGTTTGGTACAGCACGGGTCACGAAGAAGACGCCTCGGACCTCGCCCTCGACCCCGTCGAGGCGGCCATCCGCGACATCGCCGCCGGACGGCCCGTCGTGGTCGTCGACGACGAGGACCGCGAGAACGAGGGCGACCTCGTCATCGCGGCCGAGAAGGCGACGCCCGAGATCATCGCCTTCATGATGAGCGAGTGCCGCGGCCTGATCTGCGCACCCATGGAGGGCGACGAGCTCGACCGCCTCCAGCTCCCGCAGATGGTCGAGAACAACACCGAGTCGATGCGGACGGCCTTCACGGTCTCCGTCGACGCGAGCGGCGCGCACGGCGTCACCACCGGCATCTCGGCCGCGGACCGCGCCACGACGCTCCGGATGCTCGCGTCGGGCACGTACCAGCACACCGACTTCGTACGCCCCGGCCACATCTTCCCGCTGCGCGCCAAGTCGGGCGGCGTCCTGGTGCGCAACGGCCACACGGAGGCCGCGGTCGACCTGGCCCGGCTCGCCGGTCTGCGCCCCGCGGGGGCCATCGTCGAGATCGCGGGCGAGGACGGCACGATGCTCCGTCTGCCGGAGCTGATCCCGTTCGCCCGCAAGCACGGCCTGACGATCATCTCCATCGAGGACCTGATCGCCTACCGCAGCGGCTCAGAGCCGACGGTCCGCCGCGAGGCCGAGGTCCGCCTGCCGACCGCCTTCGGCGAGTTCACGGCGTACGGCTACCGCTCCACCGTCGACGGCGTCGAGCACGTCGCCCTCGTCCACGGCGAGATCGGCGAGGGCGACGACGTCCTGGTCCGCATCCACTCCGAGTGCCTGACCGGCGACGTCTTCCACTCCCTGCGCTGCGACTGCGGCCCGCAGCTCGAAGCGTCGATGCGGCGCATCACCGACGAGGGACGCGGCATCGTGGTGTACCTCCGTGGCCACGAGGGGCGCGGCATCGGCCTCCTTTCCAAGCTGCGCGCCTACGAGCTCCAGGAGCGCGGCAGCGACACCCTGGACGCCAACCTGGAACTCGGCCTGCCCGCCGACGCCCGGGACTACGGAGCGGGCGCGCGGATCCTGGACGACCTCGGCGTCCGCAGCGTGCGCCTGATGACGAACAACCCCGACAAGACCGACGCGGTGATCCGGCACGGCCTGAAGGTCACCGGACGCGAGCCGATGCCGGTCCAGGCGGGCGAGCACAACCTCCGCTACCTGCGCACCAAGCGGGACCGGATGGGGCACGACCTGCCCTGGCTCGACACCCCTGAGGTGTCCGCCTGCGGCAACCAGTAAGTACCGGCACACGAGAACCAAGAACCAGGAGAAGCGCGTGAGCGGCAAAGGTGCACCCGAACTGAGCGTGAAGAACTGCGGAGACCTGCGGGTCGCGGTGATCGCCGCCCAGTGGCACGAGAAGGTCATGGACGGCCTCGTCGACGGCGCCCTGCGCGCCCTGCACGAGCTCGGCATCGACGAGCCCACCGTCCTGCGCGTGCCCGGCAGCTTCGAGCTGCCGGTCGTCGCCAAGGTCCTCGCGGGACGCGGCTACGACGCGATCGTCGCGCTCGGCGTCGTCATCCGCGGCGGAACCCCGCATTTCGAGTACGTGTGCCAGGGCGTCACCCAGGGCCTGACCCAGGTCTCGGTGGACACCGGGGTGCCCATCGGATTCGGTGTCCTCACCACCGACACCGAGGAGCAGGCCCTGGACAGGGCGGGCATCGAGGGCTCGCACGAGGACAAGGGGCACGAGGCGGTCACCGCCGCCGTCGCCACCGCGACCACGCTGCGTACGATCTCCGAACCCTGGCGGTGAACGGAGCGGGGAAGCCGCGTAAAGTAAGCGCCATCATGTCCAAGAAGACTTTCGAGGAGCTCTTCACCGAGCTCCAACACAAGGCCGCCAACGGCGACCCCGCCACGTCGCGCACCGCCGAGCTCGTCGAGAAGGGCGTCCACGCCATCGGCAAGAAGGTCGTCGAGGAGGCCGCCGAAGTCTGGATGGCCGCCGAGCACGAGGGCAAGGAAGCCGCCGCCGAGGAGATCTCCCAGCTCCTCTACCACGTGCAGGTGATGATGGTCGCCCGCGGCATCTCCCTCGACGACGTGTACGCCCACCTCTGAGCCGTAGCCGTACGCCCGCCGTACCCCAACTCCCCTCAACGCGAAGGAATCCGTCCTCATGCTGCGCATCGCCGTCCCGAACAAGGGTTCACTGTCCGGACCTGCGTCGGCGATGCTCCATGAGGCCGGATACCAGCAGCGCAAGGAGTCCAAGGAGCTCGTCCTCGTCGACCCGGACAACGAAGTCGAGTTCTTCTACCTCCGGCCCAAGGACATCGCGATCTATGTCTCGGCCGGCAAGCTCGACATCGGCATCACCGGCCAGGACCTCCTGATCGACTCCGGCGCGAACGCCGAGACGATCCTGCCGCTCGGCTTCGCACGCTCCACCTTCCGCTTCGCCGGGAAGCCCGGCGTCGCGAACACCATCGCGGACCTCGCGGGCAAGACCGTCGCCACCTCGTACGAGGGCATCGTCGCCAAGCACCTCGCGGACAGCGGCGTCGACGCCTCCGTGGTCCACCTGGACGGCGCCGTCGAGACCGCCATCGAGCTGGGCGTCGCCCAGGTCATCGCGGACGTCGTGGAGACCGGCACCTCGCTGCGCAACGCGGGCCTCGAAGTGTTCGGCGAGCCGATCATGAAGTCCGAGGCGGTCGTCATCCGGCGCACCGGCGCGGACACCGACGACCCGAAGGTGCAGCAGTTCCTGCGCCGCCTGCAGGGCGTCCTGGTCGCCCGGGCGTACGTGATGATGGACTACGACTGCCGTGCCGAGCACCTGGAGCAGGCCGTCGCCCTCACCCCGGGCCTCGAGTCGCCGACGATCTCGCCCCTGCACAACGAGGGCTGGGTCGCCGTCCGCTCCATGGTCCCGGCCAAGGAGGCCCAGCGGATCATGGACGACCTGTACGCCATCGGGGCGCGGGCCATCCTGACCACGGCCATCCACGCCTGCCGCCTCTGATGACCCGGCAGGAGACCCCGGCGATGACAGACCAGACCGACCAGACCGACACCCCCGCCCTGCCCGTCACCTTCCGGCCCGGCCGGACCAGGGCCGTGCTGCTCATCGCGGGCGCCGCGATCCTCGTGGTCCTCACGGTGATCTCCCAGCTCATCCCGGGCCTCAGCACGGGGGAGCGGATCAGCTTCATCTTCACCGGGGCGCTGCTCTTCGGTGTGCTCGCGCTCCTGAGCAGGCCCAAGGTCGTCGCCGAGGAATCCGGTGTGACGGTCGTCAACATCGCGACCAGTAGGCGCCTCGACTGGGCCGAGATCGTGCAGGTCAACCTGCGCCCGGGCGACCCGTGGGTGTTCCTCAACCTCAGTGACGGCACCAGCCTCCCCGTCATGGGCATCCAGCCGGGCATCGCCAAGCAGCGGGCCATCAGCGACGCCCGTGCGCTGCGTGCCCTCGCCGAGGCCCGCGCCCCGCAGGGCTGACGTTTATGGCCGGGTCTTGATTAATCTGGTGGCGGGGCACGCATGGTGTGCCGCCCCGCCTCTGTCGGGCCCGCCCGGTCCACAGGGGCTCCTGCTACCCGAGGAGTGACTCCCTCCGGCGATGGACGGTTCGTCCTGTAGTACATGCGCCGCCCCCTCCCGACACACCGGGACAGGTCAGACCAGGGAGGCGGCGGCATGACCACCTCCCTGCTGCTTCTCGGGGCGGCATTCCTGCTGATTCTCGCCAACGGCTTCTTCGTGGCCGCCGAGTTCGGGCTCGTCACCGTCGAGCGCCCGGACGCCGAGAAGGCCGCCGCCGACGGCGACCGACGGGCCCGTACGGTCGTCGGCGCCCTCAAGGAGCTGTCCTTCCAGCTCTCCGGCACCCAGCTCGGCATCACCATCACCTCACTCGTGGTCGGCATGCTCGCCGAACCGGCCCTCGCGCATCTGCTCGCGGGCCCCTTCACGGCGACCGGCCTTCCCAAAGGCGCCGTACCGGGCGTCTCCGTGGTTGTCGGCATGCTCCTCGCGTCCGCCGTGCAGATGGTGATCGGCGAGCTGGTCCCGAAGAACTGGGCGGTCTCCAAGCCGCTCCAGGTCGCGCGGTTCGTCGCGGGCCCGCAGCATGTGTTCTCGCGCCTCTTCAGGCCCGTGATCTCCCTCCTGAACACCACGGCCAACCGGCTCGTCCGGCTGTTCGGCGTCGAGCCCGCCGATGAGCTGGCCTCGGCCCGCACCCCCGGCGAACTGGTCTCACTCGCCCGGCACTCGGCGCAGGCGGGCACCCTCGAACAGGACACCGCGGAGCTGTTCGTCCGCACGCTCTCCCTCGGCGAGCTGACCGCGCAGCACGTCATGACCCCGCGGGTGAAGGTCAGCGCGCTGCAGACGTCGGCGACCGCCGAGGACGTGGTGAACCTGACCCGCGCCACCGGGCTCTCGCGTTTCCCCGTCTACCGCGAGCGCATCGACGAGATCGTCGGCATGGTGCACCTCAAGGACGCCCTCGCGGTCCCCGCCCACGAGCGCCTGAGAGCGCCCGTGAGCCGCATCGCCCAGACGCCGCTCCTGGTCCCGGAGACCCTGCCCGTGCGGCAGCTCCTGGAGCGGCTGCGCAGCCAGCAGCCGATAGCCGTCGTCGTCGACGAGTACGGCGGCACCGCAGGCGTGGTCACCCTGGAGGACATCGTCGAGGAGCTCGTCGGCGAGGTCCGTGACGAGCACGACCTCCTCGACCTGCCCGAACTCGCCGTGGCGCCGGCCGAGGACGGCCGACCCGCGTGGGACGCCGACGGCAGCTGCCGCGTCGACACACTCCAGCGGATAGGACTCGACGTCCCCGAGGGGCCCTACGAGACCGTGGCCGGACTCGTCGCCGATCTGCTCGGCCGCATCCCCGTCCCCGGCGACCGGGCCGAACTCCCGGGCTGGCGGCTCGCGGTGCGCCAGGTGGACCACTACCGCGCCGAGCGGGTACGGCTCGTACGGGCCCCGCAAGCCACGGATGACCCACAAGCCACGGACAACCGACAAGCCACGGATGCCCCGCAAGCCACAGAGGCCACAGAGGCCATGAGCGTGGCGGAGGCCGCCCGATGAGTCTGCTCCAACTCCTGCTCGCCCTCCTCCTCGTCCTCGCCAACGGCTTCTTCGTGGGGGCCGAGTTCGCGCTCGTCTCCGTGCGCCGCAGCCAGATCGAGCCGCTCGGCACCAAGCGGGCCCGCCAGGTCCTCTACGGCCTCGAACACCTGCCGCAGATGATGGCGGCCGCCCAGTTCGGCATCACCATGTGCTCGTTGACGCTCGGCGCGGTCGCCGAGCCCACCGTCGCGCATCTCCTGGAGCCCGTCTTCGAGGCGGCGCACATCCCCGAGGGGGCGATCCATCCGCTCGGGTACGCCATCGCGCTCGCCGTGGTGGTCTTCCTCCACCTCGTCGTCGGCGAGATGGTCCCCAAGAACCTCGCGATGGCCGCCCCGGAGAAGACCGCGCTCTGGTTCAGCCCCGGCCTCGTCGCCTTCGCCCGCCTCTGCCGTCCGGTCACGGTGGCGCTCGGGGCGTGCGCACGGCTCGTCCTGAAGCTCTTCGGGGTCGAGCCCAAGGACGAGGTCGAGGCCGTCTTCACCAGCGAGCAGCTCAACCGGCTCGTCGGCGACTCGGGCCAGGCGGGACTGCTCGAACCCGAGGAGCAGGAGCGCCTTGAGGACGCCCTGGAGCTGGGCTCGCGCCCGGTGACGGACGTGCTGCTCGACCGGGCGTCCCTGGTCACCGTGGGCGCGTCGGTCACCCCCGAGCAGGTCATCGAGCTCACCGGGCGCACCGGCTTCTCCCGTTTCCCGGTGCGCGCGGAGAACGGCGCCTTCATGGGCTACCTGCACGTGAAGGACGTACTTGACCTCGAAGAGACGGACCGCGCGGTGCCGCAGCAGGTCTGGCGCGCGATGACGACGCTGCGCGCCGAACTCCCCCTGGACGACGCCCTGACGGTGATGCGCCGCGCCGCGACGCATCTGGCGCAGGTCGCCGACGCGTCGGGCAAGGTGCTCGGCCTCGTCGCCCTCGAGGACGTACTGGAGCTCCTGGTCGGCGAGGTCCGCGACCCGGCGCACCGGATCTCGGCGCCCCGGAAGCCCGAGAAGACCAGGGACGGCGCCCTGGTGTGAGCGGCCGGGGCGGGGAGCCTCAGACCCTCGGCGGGTCCTGCGGCCCCCGCCCCGACAGCACCTCGCCGTACGCCTGCATCAGGTCCGGGAGCCGCAGAGTCGACAAGTCGTCACGGCTCGGATCGCCGGGATAGCCGGTGAGCCGCAGGTCGCGGTAGGCGCAGCTCTTCTCGTAGAGCGTGCGCAGGAAGCGGCCGTTGCCGAGCTCGTCGATCCACGCCTGGTCGACGACATGCCCACTGATGGAACGCAGCTCGTCAAGGGCCTCCTCGTCCCACACGTCGCCGTTCTCGTCGGCCAGGACCTCGCCGATGGAGGTGAGCTCCAGGGGGCGATACGAGGGGAAGTCCACGCGGGTCGTGAAGCGTGACGACAGTCCGGGGTTGGCGGCAAGGAGACGGTCCATGCCCTCGGGGTAGCCCGCGAGGATCACCACCAGGTGGTCGCGGTTGTCCTCGGCGCGCTTGAGCAGCACCTGGAGGGCCTCGTCGCCGTACGCGTCGCCCTTGCCGTAGCCCGAGTTGGAGAGGGAGTACGCCTCGTCGACGAAGAGGACGCCGCCGATCGCCGAGTCGATCAGCTCATTGGCCTTCACGGCGGTCTGGCCCAGGTACTCGCCGACCAGGTCCGCGCGCTGCGCCTCCACCAGATGGTCGCCGCCGAGCAGGCCCAGGGCGTAGAACGCCCTTCCCAGGATCCGGGCCACCGTGGTCTTGCCGGTGCCGGAGGGGCCGGAGAAAACGAAGTGTCGTTTCGGCGGTTGTACGGGCAACCCCTGCGCGGCCCGCAGACGAGCCATGTTCAGCTGTGCGGAGAGCGCCTTGACCTGGCGCTTCACCGGTTCGAGGCCGACCATCCCCTCCAGTTCGGCCAGGGCGGCCTCCAGGAGCGCGGGATCGGTGGGGCCCGGCGGCAGCCGCGGTCCTGGCTGGACGGGGATCACGGCCTTCTCGCGCACGGAGTCGGACTCGGAGGGGCCGCCTCCCGCGGGCAGGTCGGGCTCGGTGACCTTCAGATCACGGCCTTCGGTGCCGAAGAGCGGATCGATCCCGTCGGGTCCCTCCATCGCGTCCTGCCCGAAGCCGGTCAGGGCGATCGCCGCCAGGTCGGTGACCTCGTCGTACCCGTCGCCCTCCGAGATCGCGGCGAGCCGCGCGGAGGTGTCCATGAAGGAGGGATCGACGCGGTGCACCGCGCGGTAGAGCGGCAGGGCCGCAGCCGAGCGGCCCGTGCCCTCGTGCGCGCGGGCGAGCCAGTAGCGCAGTTCCTTGCGCTGCGGCTGCTCGCTGCGACAGCGCATCAGCGCGGCGGACAGGAGCGGCTCGGCCTGGCCGTACATCTCCAGGCGTACGCGGGCCATGCCGCCGAAGAGGCCGGCCTCGATGCCCAGCATCGC
Organism: Streptomyces sp. NPDC031274; assembly: GCF_055570235.1. NCBI lineage: Bacteria > Bacillati > Actinomycetota > Actinomycetes > Kitasatosporales > Streptomycetaceae > Streptomyces > Streptomyces sp. NPDC031274. Next base: position 332,660 of record NZ_JBVIHP010000004.1, read on the forward strand.
GTCGTCGATCAGCGAGTCCGTGTGCCGGACCAACTGTTCCCAGTCCTTGACCAGGTAGGAGCGGCAGGCGTGCAGGAACCGCACCTGCGGATCCGCGTCGACCGGCGGCAGACCGGCCAACGCCCGGTCGAGCTCAGGGACGTGGCGTCCGTCCAGCCAGTGCGAGGCGTGCGCGAGCAGCAGATCGCGCGTGCTCTCCAGGACGGGCTGGACCCACCAGCCGAGCCAGTACCAGGAGTTGAGCGTGCGCCCGTGCCGGGTGCGCTGTTCCCCGAACCTGTCCCGGTGCTGGAACATCCGGAGCAGCGCCGTCGTCGTGTCGATGCGCAGCGCGTGCAGTCCGAGCCAGCCGTCGGCCATCCCCGGATCCATCCGCACCGCCGCCCGGAACTCCTCCTCCGCCTGCGGATAGGCGCCCATCGTGTAGGCGTCGACGCCCCTCAGCCAGGCGAGGTCGGCCGGGGCGGGTGAGCCCACCGCGTCGAAGTCCATCACGTCCCCCACAAACCGTGCCCCCGTTTGTGTACCGCCGGACCGGTGTCCGTCGGCAACTTCGCTGAACCGCCGTGCTGCGGACGGACGTTGAACCGGTGCGCAGAGCAGCCGTCCGTAAGTCGCACCGAAAGGCATCGTACCTGCGAGGGAGTGCTCGGCCGTAGGGTGCCGCACTGCGGGATCGGGCAGGTGAGGGGGGACCTCGTCGTCACCGAGGGTGAGCAAAAGACGGCTCACGGCGCCCGGAATGTGGGGCCGGAGGGCAGAACGAAGCCCCCGATCACGGGGGAACAACCGGGGGCTTCGAGTCTGCGGGCGGTCTCGAAAGGCCGCACATTGAGAACGTAAGTCCTGTAAGGGCCCTCGGTCAAGCCGAGTTGAGGCACTCATGGAAACTCGCCAGAACTTCCGGAAGTCGCTTTCCGCAGGTTCAGCACACTGCCTCTGGTCCCTCACTCTGTGTGACGGACTGACGCTGTGTATCCGTCTCATTCGGGCCCTGTAGCACCTCATATCCCTTGCGGCACTGTCGCACCAAAGACTGAGCAAAAGGTCGTGAAGGGTCTTCCGCGAAGTGCCGGCGCTCCGCGGGTTCCCATCCGTCCCAGAAGTCGCTCTGGACCGCCCCGTCCCGATGGCGCCCCCGTCCCCAGGCCTCTTCGCGGGGCAACTCCATCCACAGCAGCCGCGCGAGGAACGGGCGCAACGCGCGGCGGCCCGCGCCGACGCCCTCGATGAGGACCACGGGCGCGGGCGGCAGGGTGCGGGTCGCGGGTCCGAAGCGGCGAGCGTGCCAGTCGTACGTCTCATAGCGCGCCGCTTCGCCGCGCGAGAGCGGCAGGATGACCTGCTGTCTCATCCGGTCCGTCCAGCCGAACAGCTCGTCGTGGCTCGCGATGTCGTCGAGCCGCAGGACGGGCGCGCCGCCCAGGGCCTCGGCGAGGCGGTCGGCGAAGGTCGACTTGCCGGAGCCCGCGTGTCCGTCCACGGCGACGAGGCGGACGGGGCCGCAGGAGGGCGGCAGGCGCAGCAGGTCCTCGGCGACACGGGGCAGGGGAGTGGCGTGTGCGGTCATCGCGTCCAGCGTACGGGCGCGGCGCATCCAGCGTACGGGTGCGGAATTGTCCATTCCGCGCGCCATCCCTGCTCACGCCAGTGGTCGAGGCCAATATTGGCGGACGCGGTGGTGGTCACAGCGCTGGCAGAAGTCGGCGTGGAGCAGCCATAGTTGGCCTACCGCCGTGCATCTGACCTGCCCCTTCCGGATCCGTCCGGAACCCACGTCGACTGGGGGTCCCGCCATGGACCGAGCTGATGACATGTCCCGCAGAACCGTCCTCTCCGCTGCCGCGGCCGTGGCAGCGGTGGCCGCCACGGTGAGCCCCGCGCTCGCCGCGGGCGGCCGCCAAGGCGCCGCGCGCGCGAAACGGCCGGTGAGCAACCGCTTCTGGGTCTCGCACGCCGACTGGAGCGCGGGTACCGCGAACGGCACCCGTGCCGTGTCCGGCGCCCGCCCCGGCGTGGAGATCGCCGAGGCGGCGGGCCGCACCGACTACGCCGATCCGCACACCGGCAAGACCGCCACCTGGGAGTACGCCCAGTGGACCTCGCCCGTGCACCGTCCGGACGTCCCCGCCACGGAGGTCGTCGCCTCCTGGAACGCCCGCACGCCCACCGGGACGTGGCTCCAGGTGGAGCTCCAGGGAACGTACTCGGACAAGGCGAAGACTCCCTGGTACGTCCTCGGCCGCTGGACCTCGGGCGACGACTTGGAGAAGGACATCCGCCGCACGTCGGTCGACGGCCAGAGCGACAACAAGTCGAGCATCTGGACGGACACCTTCTCCATCAACGACACGACGACGGGCCTGCGCCTGGCCTCGTACCGCCTGCGCCTGACCCTGTACCGCAAGCCGGACGCCACGGTGACCCCCACCGTGTGGCGGCTCGGCGCGATGGCGTCCGCCGTCCCCGACCGCTTCACCGTCCCGGCGTCCAAGCCGAAGCTCACCAAGGAGCTGAAGGTCCCGCGCTACTCCCAGGAGACCCACGCCGGGCAGTATCCGGAGTACGACAACGGCGGCGAGGCCTGGTGCAGTCCCACCTCCTCGCAGATGATCATCGAGTCCTGGGGCCGCAAACCGACCCCCGCCGACCTCGCCTGGGTCGACCCGTCCTACGCCGACCCCCAGGTGTGCCACGCGGCCCGCTACACCTTCGACTACCAGTACGAGGGCTGCGGCAACTGGCCCTTCAACGCGGCCTACGCGTCGACGTACAAGGACCTCCAGGGCGTCGTCACCCGCCTCACCTCACTCACCGAACTGGAGTCACTGATCGCCGCGGGCATCCCGGCCATAACGTCCCAGTCGTTCCTCAAGGAGGAGCTGACGGGCGCCGGTTACGGCACGGCGGGCCACCTGATGACGGTGATCGGGTTCACGTCGAAGGGAGACGTGATCGCCAACGATCCGGCGTCGCCCAGCAACACGGCGGTGCGCCGGGTCTACAAGCGGCGCGAGTGGGAGAACATCTGGCTCAGGACCAAGCGCAAGAACGCCGCGGGCAAGGTCGTCTCCGGGACGGGTGGCGTCTGCTACCTGTACTTCCCGGTGAAGCTCTCCGCCAAGCAGAAGGCGGCGCTGGCCGACGTGGGGATTCACTGACGGGAACGCCGATGGCCCCTTCCCACGTGGGAAGGGGCCATCGAGTGATCAGCGGGGCTACTTGCCCTCGGGTGCGCCCCGCCGGAGTCGGGCCGCCTTCTCGTCCACCTCGTTCTGGGGTGTGCCCGCCTTCACGACGATCACCGCGTGAGAGCCGTCGGGCAGCGTTGCCTCGCGCATCTCCGTCCCCAGCAACTCGGGGCGTTTTTGCTCCTGCTCGTCGTCCGTCATAAGACCTCCCAGCTCGACGAGGCACCACCGTACCCGTGGAGCAGCCGCGGATTCCGCCGCACAAGCGTCCGAGCGCGTACTTCACACGAACGCCGCCGCCGGATGGCGGGCAGCCGCCTCAGCTCTGGACCGGGTCCACCACCCAGTCCGGGTGACCCGGCATGGGCGGTGTCTTCGAGCCGTACAGCCAGGGACGCAGGAAGCCGTCCAGGTCCTGGCCGGAGACCTTCGACGCCAGGGTCATGTACTGCTGGGTGCTCGCGGTCTTCCCGCGGAAGCCGGTCACCCATGCCCGCTCGATCTTCTGGAACGTGGCGTCGCCGACCCGCTCCCGCAGGGCGTACAGGACCAGGGCCGAGCCGTCGTAGCGCATGCGCTTGAAGAGGTTCGGTTCGGTCGGCTCGGCGGGGGCGCCGTAGTCGTGGCGCCACTGGTCGTGGGCCGCGTAGGCGGTCTTCATGGCGGCTTCGAAGCTGTCGCCGCCGTGCTCCTGCGAGTACATCCGCTCGTAGAAGCGGGCGTGACCTTCGCTCACCCAGAGGTCGGACCAGCTCTTCAGGGCGACGCTGTCGCCGAACCACTGGTGGGTCAGCTCGTGCACCATGTTCCGCTCGGCGTCGACCTTCGTGCCCAGAAGGTCGGCCTTCGGGATGAGCGAGAGCGTCTGCGTCTCCAGGGCGACACCCAGGTCCGTGTCGCCGACCAGGAGGCCGTAGCGGTTGAAGGGGTAGGGGCCGAGCTTCTCCTGGAGCCAGGCGAGATGGTCCGGGGTCAGTTTGCGGTACTCGGCCGTCGGCTCGACCAGCGCGTCAGGGACGACGTCCCGCAGCGGCAGACCGCCCGGGCCCTTGCCCTCGACCAGCTGGAACTTGCCGACCGCCATCTGCACCAGCTGCGTGGAAAGGGGCTGTTCGGAGTCGTACGTCCAGCGCACCCGGTCACCCGGGCGTTCCGAACGGTCGACCAGCTTGCCGTTCGCGACCGCCGTCCGGTCCTTCGGCGTGGTGATGCGGAAGGTGATCGGCGCCCGCTGGCTGGGGTGGTCGTTCGCCGGGAAGATCAGCCGCGCTCCGTTCGGCTGGGGATAGACCACCGTGCCGTCGGCGGTGGGTATCCAGCCGTAGTCCTCGATGGCGTCGTCGCGGTGCCGCGTCTGTGTCGGGTCGGCGGTGTACGTGACCTTGGCCGTGAACGTACGGCCCTTGGCGAGGGGGGACTTGGGCGTGACCGTCAGCTCGTCCCCGGCGCGGGACGTGCGCGCGGTCGTGCCGTCGATCTTCACGCCGTGCAGGGTGTTGCCCCCGAAGTCCAGGTTGAACTGGGAGAGCGACTGCGTGGCGGTGGCCTTGATCGTCGCCGTCGCCTCGAACGGCGTCTTCGGGGCCTGCCAGTCGAAGTCCAGGGTGTAGTGGTCGACGCGGTACCCGCCGTTCCCGTCCAGCGGGAACATCGGGTCGCCCAGGCCGGGTGCGCCGGGCGTGGGTGCCCCGGATCCAGAGGGTGCCGAGGACGCGGACGGAGCGGCCTGCGACACCGTGCCGGTCAGGGCCGCGGTCACGGTGACGGCGGCCGCGAGGGCGATCCGTGCTCTGGGGCGGTGCGTCCGGTACGTGCTGCTCATCGGGAACCTTTCGGTCAGAAGGTCGCGCGAACGAGTCGGCGGGGGTGCGCCTGGGGGTGTGCCCCCGCCGCAGTTAGTGAGACGCACGACCCAGGGCCCGAGTTGTACGGGATCCGGCGGGTAAGTGACCAACCTCTCTCCCGCGACCGCGGAATCCGATGGCAAGGTGGATGGGTCAGTGGGGGGAGTCCACCGCCGGACGTCGCGTCGAGAGGCGTGACGCATACGTATCGAGTGATGCCATGACCGCTGCCACAGCCACCGCCACCGCACGGACCCGCGCGACCACGCGCACCGGCGGCCCCGAGGAAGACGGCCCGAAGGTCCTTGAGCACGTCCTCGGCTGGACGCTCGTCGTCGTCCTCGCCATGCTCGTCACGCAGACCGGTCTGTTGTGACCCAGGTCTCAGGATCTTCTCGGGTGTCGCGGTCCGGGGCCGGATCGAGGTCCGCCCGCCAGTGCCGGTGCGGCACACCCACCAGGCCGTAGAGCCATCGCACGGGCGAGCGCCGCGACAGCAGCGCGAGCCCCGCGAGGACCGCGAACAGCGGCAGGCCGAGCCACCCGCCCAGGAGCCGTACCAGGACGTTGGCGATCAGTGCCCCGACGAACGGCAGGCCGTAGACCCCGGCCGCCGCGATGGCGATCGCCAGGAACCGGTGCACCTTGCGGTCCTCGTCCGCACCGGGCAGCGACCAGCCCTCCATCAGCCAGCCGATCTCCGTGAACAGCATCGTGCCGATCACGGCCGCGCCGAAGAGGAGCAGGGCGAGGAACGTCCCTGACGTCAGGAAGTCCAGTACGTGGTTGACCACGCTGTCCTGCCGCCAGCCGGCGAAGTCCCGTGCCGACGGGGAGAGGAACCGCTCGTACCCCCTGCCGTCCCAGCCGTGGATCAGGGTTCCGAAGAGCAGGAAGTACCCGCCCACGCACTGGAGATACGCCCAGTAGCCCGCCCCGACCAGGACGAGCCCCTGCGCCACCAGGAACCCGAGGATCGCGGCCACGGGGATGCCGCCCGCGTAGAAGAGCACGAACCCCGCCCACACCCCGTCGTGCCCGTCCGCGACGTGCATCGTCGCCCACGCGGGGTTCTGCCAGAGCAGGAACAGCCCCGTCGGCACCATCAGGACCGCCGCGAACAGCGTGGTGAGCGCCAGATAGGGATGGGCGGCGCGACTGCGCGTCCGCGGCCCCTCGCCCGCGTTGATCCGCTCCCACACCTGCAACTGCCGGCCCGCCGAGAGAGCGAACGTCGCGCCGATCGCGTACGCCCAGAAGAGGGCGGCCTGGATCTGGATCATGCCGATGCCTTCAGGGTGAGTCCGCCCGCCACGATCGAGTCCGATGTGACCAGGGCCTGTTCGGCCTGTACGTCGGTCATGAAGACGAACGGCGGCACGACGGGCGGCACCGGCAGTCTGTCGGGGGTGAAGGTCAGGCAGAGCAGGCCTTCCAGGCAGCCCTTGAACTTCGTCAGGTAGAGCGTGACGGAGCCGCTCAGGTCCAAGGTGTCGGCGTCCAGGGCGAGTTCATCGCTCCCGTCGCGCGTCGTGAGCCGGTAGTCGGTGAGCGATGCGGCCTTCATCCGCAGCACCATGACCTTCAACGGCCCGTCGGCCGTGGGGATCTCGCGTACGCCTGCCAGCAGGAAACCCTGCGGCGAGAAGAGCGTGGTGGTGACCGTCGGCGGGGTCCGCGCCGCCACGATCGCGTCGCCGGGCTCCGCACGCGCCGGAGTGCCATCCCACAGCGTCGCCCCGATGATGACCACCGGAAGCAGCACACCGAGCGTGCGTACGCCCTGCCCGTCCCGCACCTTGGGCCGCTCAGGGTCCTCGTTCGTGTCCTCGCCTGTCTCCTGGGGCATCGGCGTCCAGCCGAAGCCCATCGCACTGCCCACGATGCCGAGCACCATGCCCACCAGGAACCCGCCCAGATTCGTGGCGGCGAACGAGAGCACCGACAGGATCAGGGCGTTGACGCTCACATAGTGATGGGCGTGCGGCAGGAGCCACAGGAAGATCCCGGCGGCGATCAGGGCGAGCCCGATGCCGATCGCCGCGAGTCCGCCGAGCCCCAGGCTGACCAGGACCGTCAGCGGCGACAGCGGCACGAGGAGCAGCTCGGCGCCGCCCAGGACGAGCAGAAGACCGCCCCAGAACGGCCGGGTGCGCCGCCACCCGCGCAGCACCCGGCGTGCTTCCGGCAGGGGCAGGCGCTCGTCGAGCCAGCCGCCGCCGTCCCTGCGCCACGCGCCGATGCCGAATCCGGCCGCGGTTCCGGTTGCGGTTCTGGCTGCGGTTTTGGCTCTTCGGCCGCCGGTCAGAAGCATTTCTTGCCGCCGACGCTGACGTCGAGCTTCATGCCCTTGAGCCGGAAGTTCCCGCCGGTCGCCGACCAGGCGTGGGACTTCACCCCGGAGACGGTGATGTCCCCGGCCTGGAGTCCGAACTTCCCCTTCTCGCCCTTGACTCCGGACACCTCGTCGAGGGTCGAGGCGTCCCGGCCGATCTCGGCGGTGCCGAAGCGGGCGTCGCCCTGGAGGTCCTCGCCGTCGATGATGAGACTGCTCGCGGTGACCTCGCCCGCCGAGCCGCCCGCGGTCAGCTTGAACACCACGGTGCCCACCGGGGTCTTGACCTCGGCCGCCTGGCAGATGTCGGAGAGGGTCGCGTCACCGATTCCGAGGAGCGCCACGGGGTGCCCCTTGCCGTCGATGTCCCGGTCGGTCTGTACGTAGGAGGACAGGCCCTGGCTTGTGAGCTTGCCGGATGACACCTGGAAGCTGGTGCCGGAGACGGCGAAGGAGGCGGCGAGCGCGCCCTCGGCCATCACGGAGGCCATCGCGCCGACGGCCAGAACGGCCGGCAGGGCCACGACGGCCGTCTTCTTCCAGGAGGTTCTGCCTTCGCGCGAAGGGGTGCGCGCTGCGCTCATGAGTCTTCTCCCGTACGTCGGTCCACGTGCGTAGGGGGAGTGCGTGAGAGAGCGCCCAAGGACGCAGAACCGGCAGGTGGCGTGCTTCTGCCATACTGCGGATACCCGAGGCAGTTGGAGACTAGGGCCGAAATTGAATAATAGTCAACAGTGCGGCGCCGACCGTCCCGTGGACGCCCGCCCGCAGGCGCGCGGCACCGATCGCTCCGTGGCGCGCCGCGCCGAACTCATCACCATCGGGCGGAAGTTGTTCGCCGACACGTCCTACGACGCACTCTCGATGGACGACATCGCCAAACAGGCGTGCGTCGCCAAGGGGCTGATCTACTACTACTTCAAGTCCAAGCGCGGCTACTACCTCGCGATCATCGAGGACTCGGTCGCGGAACTGGTCGCGCGCGCCGGACGCCACGACGACCTGCCGCCCGTGGAGCGGGTGCACAGCACCATCGACGGCTATCTGCGCTACGCCGAACACCATCAGGCGGCGTACCGCACCATCGTCAGCGGCGGTGTCGGCTTCGACGCCGAGGTGCAGGCCATCCGCGACGGTGTGCGCGCGGCCCTGATCGGGGCGATCGCCGACGGCGCGTACGGCCGCCGCGACATCCCGGACCTCGCACGCACGGCACTGCTCGGCTGGCTGTGCAGTGTGGAGGGCGTCACGCTCGACTGGATCGGCGTGCGGGGCCTCGCGCGCGAGACGGTCTGCGACCTGCTCGTGCGGACCCTGGGCGACACCCTGCGCGTCATCGAGGAGTTCGAGCCGTCGTTCCCCGCCCCGCCGCGGCCATGAGGAAGGGGCGGGAGCCATCCGGCTCCCGCCCCGATCACCCTGCGCGGCAGATCAGTTGATGGCCTTGATCAGCTCGCCGTTCGCCGTGTCGCCGCTGAGCTCCCAGAAGAAGGTGCCGCCCAGGCCCGCCTGGTTCTTGTAGTCCATCTTCCCCGCGATGGTCGCCGGGGTGTCATAGCTCCACCAGTCGTTCCCGCAGTGCGCGTACGCGGTCCCGCCGACCGTGCCGTTGGCCGGGCACTTGGCCTTGAGATCCTTGTAGTCGTCGATGCCCGCCTCGTACTTGCCCGCGGCGGCCCCGGTCGCGGTGCCGCCGGGCTCCTTCTGCGTGACACCCGTCCAGCCGCGGCCGTAGAAACCGATGCCGAGCAGCAGCTTGTCGGACGGGACGCCGAGACCCTGGAGCTTCTTGATCGTGGAGTCCGTGTTCCAGGTCGCCTTGGGCGCGCCTTCGTACGCCTTCAGCGGTGAGTGCGGGGCGGTCGGGCCCTTCGCGTCCCAGGCGCCGAAGTAGTCGTACGTCATCGGGTTGTACCAGTCGACGTACTGGGCGGCGCCCGCGTAGTCGGCGGCGTCGATCTTGCCGCCCTCCTCGGCGTCGGCCGGGATGGCCGCGGTGACGAGGTTGTCGCCGCCGAACTTCGAACGCACCGCGGACATCAGGTCCTTGTACGCGGCGCGCCCGCTGGTGTCGCACGTCAGACCGCAGGCGTTGGGGTACTCCCAGTCGATGTCGATGCCGTCGAAGACATCGGCCCACTTGGAGTTCTCGACCAGGTCGTAGCAGGACTGGGCGAACGCGGCCGGGTTCTTGGCGGCCTCGGTGAAGCCGCCGGACCAGGTCCAGCCGCCGAAGGACCACAGGACCTTGAGGTCGGGGTGGAGCTTCTTGAGCTTGCGCAGCTGGTTGAAGTTGCCGCGCAGGTCCTGGTCCCAGGTGTCGGCGACGCCGTCCACGGACTGGTCGGCGGTGTACGCCTTGTCGGTCGCCGCGTAGGCGTCGCCCGTCGTGCACTTGCCGCCCTGGACGTTGCCGAAGGCGTAGTTGATGTGCGTGAGCTTGTCGGCCGAGCCGGACGTCTCGATGTTCTTGACGTGGTAATTCCGGTCGTAGACACCCCATTCGGTGAAGTACCCGACGACCTTGGAACCGGCTGCGGCCTTCGCACCGGTTGCGGCCTTGGAACCGACAGCGGCCTGCGAGCTCGCGGCCTTGACGGATCCGTTGTCGGGCCCCGCAGCGGCGGTGCCCGCTCCGGCGAGCAGACCTCCGCCGAGCACGGCGCAACACGCGGTGGCGATGAGCGCCCGGAAGGGGGCGCGGGGAAGGTGCGGTCTGAGCATCGTTTCTCCTCGTGGGGGGAGAGGGCGCATGGGGGGACATGGTGCTGTTGACCTGCGGGTGCCAGCCGACGTCAGTGAACGTTGAATTGGCATGAACGCGGTAAAGCGCTCGGCTGGACTCTAGGAGGACTAGACCAGTGGGGTCAATGGTTCGGACCAATTCCGCGCCCCTCTTGCGGACGTCGGCTATCTTTTGAGTAAGCGGTCGTTAACTAGTGACTGGCAGCCCCCGATCGGGCATACTCAACGCGCCAGAGCCGCTGGTCACAGCGCCTTCCGCGACCCGGAAGGGCACCACTGGCCGGGCCGTGAGACACGGTGGCGCCCGCACTACCCCGCGGGTCCGCCGCAGTGCCGAAAGGGAGGATGCGAGCGCCATGCCTGAGCGAACGTTGCAGCAGCCGGTGGACCGTCAGCTGCCCACAGACGAGGCGCGAGACCTGTTCTCGCTCGTCCGTGATCTCGTCCAGCGGGAGATAGCCCCCCGCGCGGCCGAGGAGGAGGAGGCCGGGCACTTCCCGCGCGAGGTCTTCACCCTCCTCTCCGATTCCGGACTGCTCGGACTTCCGTACGCGAGTGAGTTCGGCGGCGGCGACCAGCCGTACGAGGTCTATCTCCAGGTCCTTGAGGAGCTCGCCGCCGCCCGGCTCACCGTCGGCCTCGGCGTCAGCGTCCACTCCCTGTCCTGCCACGCGCTCGCGGGCTACGGCACCAAGGAGCAGCAGGCCGAGCACCTGCCCGCGATGCTCGGCGGCGGACTGCTCGGGGCGTACTGCCTCTCCGAGCCCGCGTCCGGCTCGGACGCCGCGTCCCTGCGGACGAAGGCCGTCCGTGACGGCGACGACTGGGTGATCAGCGGCACGAAGGCCTGGATCACGCACGGCGGAGTCGCCGACTTCTGCACCGTCCTTGCCCGCACCGGCGGCGAAGGCGCCCGCGGCATCTCCGCGTTCCTCGTGCCGGGCGACGCCGAGGGCCTGAACGCGGCGCAGCCGGAGAAGAAGATGGGCATGAAGGGCTCACCCACCGCCCAGATCCACTTCGACGGGGTGCGGGTGTCCGACGCCCGCCGCATCGGGGAGGAGGGACAGGGCTTCGCGATCGCGCTCTCCGCGCTCGACTCGGGGCGGCTCGGCATCGCGGCCTGTGCCGTCGGAGTGGCCCAGGCGGCGCTCGACGAGGCGCTTCGATACGCCACCGAGCGGCGGCAGTTCGGGCGGCCGATCGCGGACTTCCAGGGCCTTCGGTTCATGCTCGCGGACATGGCGACGCAGATCGAGGCGGGGCGGGCGCTCTATCTCTCCGCGGCGCGGTTGCGCGACGCGGGCCGGCCGTTCTCCAAGCAGGCGGCCATGGCGAAACTGCTGTGCACGGACGCCGCGATGAAGGTCACGACGGACGCCGTGCAGGTGCTCGGCGGCTATGGCTACACCGCGGACTTCCCGGTGGAGCGCTTGATGCGCGAGGCCAAGGTGCTGCAGATCGTCGAGGGCACCAATCAGATCCAGCGGATGGTCATCGCCCGTCACCTCGCGGGTCCCGAAACGCGTTGAACTGACCGAGCCTGACCGGGGGCGCCGCGAGCCTCGCCCACTCCGGGTCGTGGCGGCCCGGCAGGGTCTTGCCGCGCTCGGCCCAGTTGCGGATGAGGGCGCGGTAGATCGGCGGGTCCTGGGGGTGCGGCTGTTGGGACTGCGGGTGCTGCTGGGGCGGTTGATGGTGTTGCGGCGGATGGGGATGCTGCGGCGGTTGAGGATTCTGGGGAACCGATTCTTCGGCGGCCGGGGGAACCGTCAGGAGGGTGCGCCTGCGTCGGCCGGTCGGCGGGTGCGCCATGGGCATCGGCGTGGGGGTGGTCATATGCGGCCAACGCGCCCCGCGGGGGACAGGTCACCGCCCGTCGGATTCGAGCGTCAGTTCGCGGCACGCCCGGGGCGCCCCGCGTCACCCGGCATCCGCGCCATGCGTGCGACCCTCCGCGTGCGCGCGATCCGCGCGCGCCCGCGGCCCGGTGGACGCGGACCGGCACGTCTCTGGCTCCGTCAGGCAGTCTGACGTACCGTCAACTCCTTGTCGGGGCAGTGGAATTCGCCCCGCGTTCGCGAACTGCCGTGCGCCCAGGGAGGCTGACCGTGGCAGACGACCGTCCCGTCCCGCTCGACGAGTACCCGATCCATCAGGTGCCGCTGTCCATGAAGCAGGTCGCGACGGGCGACCGCAACGCCTACGACCGCTGCATCTTCCACCTCTTCGACCACGAGGGGCGCTCCCTCCTCATCCTCGGGCTCGGCGTCTACCCGAACGTGGGTGTGATCGACGCGTACGCCACTCTGCGCAGAGGCGACACACTCCATGCCGTGCGCGCGTCGGACGCGCTCGGCGACGACCGGATGAACCTCTCGGTGGGCCCGCTGACCATCACCGTCGAGGAACCGCTGCGGCGGTTGCGCCTGAGGTGCGCCGCCGATCCCGACGACCCCGCGTCGCTCTCGTACGACATCACGTGGACCGCGGACTTCCCTGCCCTCTGGGAGCCGCACCACATTCAGCGGCGCGGCGACCGGCTCTCCCTCGAAGGGCGTCGCTTCGTCCAGGCGGGTGGCTGCTCCGGTGTGATCCGGGTCGGCGGCGAGGACATAACGGTGACGGCGGGGCAGTGGACCGCGACCCGCGATCGCAGTTGGGGCGTGCGGCCGATCCTCGGGGAGGAACGCGGGCGCCTGGAGGAGGAGTTCGGCACCGAGGGCTTCCACTGGATCTGGAGCCCGGTGCGCTTCGACGACCGCTTCCTGATGGTCATCGCCCAGGAGGACGCGGACGGCCACCGGTCCCTCAACGAGGCGACACTCGTCCGGCATGGCGTGCGTGACCGCCAACTCGGCTGGCCCCAGACCGACATCACCTACCGCCCCGGCACCCGCCACCCCGAGCGCGCCGTCATCCACCTCACCGACCCCGACGACCGCAAGCCCGTGGAGCTCGGCGTCGAAGTACTCGCCTCCCTGCCGCTCGCCGTGGGCGCGGGCTATCCGCCGGCCGACGACTGGCAGCACGGCACCTGGCAGGGGCGTGGCTGGACCGACCGCCGCGACTACGACCTGTCCGACCCCGCGGCGCACCCGAGGGCCGCGTACGGGGTCATCGACCATGCCGCCCGCTTCACGCTCAACGGGCGTACGGGGTACGGCATTTTCGAGCACGGCAGCTTCGGCCGCCACGACCCGAGCGGCTTCACCGGCTTCGAATCGGTCGCGCCCTGAGAGGAGTCCCGCGATGCCGACAGCACCCCGTCAGCCCCGCCCCCGCACCACCACCCGCGACCCGGAGGAGCTCGCCCGCAGGCTCACGGCCTGGCTCGGCGCGCGACTGCCCGGCGCCAAGGCCACCGGCGTACGGGTCCCCGAGTCCAACGGCATGTCGAGCGAGACCCTCCTGTTCGACATCGAACACCCGCAACCACCCCTGAGAGCATGCGCGTTGCGCGTCGCCGCCGACCCGGCCGCGTACACGATCTTCCCGGTCTACGACCTGCCGCGCCAGCACCGCACGATGCGACTCGTCGCCGAGCACACCGACCTGCCCGTGCCGCGCGTGCTGTGGCTCGAGGAGGATCCGGAGCCGCTCGGCGCGCCCTTCTTCGTCATGGAACGAGTCGAGGGGCGCGTACCGCCGGACGTCATGCCCTATACGTACGAGGGGAATTGGCTCCACGCGGCGAGCGACGCCGAACGCGCTCACCTGGAAGAAACCTCGATCCGCCTGATCGCACACCTCCACGACCAAGCGCCCGTCGCGGAGGCCGAGTTCCTCACCCTGCCCGGTGAAGGCAGCCCGCTGCGCCGCCACGTCACCGCCCAACGCGCCTACTACGACTGGGTGGTCGAGGGGTTGCCCCGTTCACCCCTCATCGAGAGCGCCTTCGAGCGCCTTGAGGAGTGGTGGCCGGACGACGAGGGCGGGACCGTACTCAACTGGGGCGACGCACGCATCGGGAACGTCATCTACGACGGCTTCGACCCCGCGGCCGTACTGGACTGGGAGATGGCGGCGCTCGCACCCCGCGAGGTCGACCTCGGCTGGATGGTCTACCTGCACCGCTTCTTCCAGGACCTGACGGTGAGCTTCGGGCAGGAGGGCCTGCCCGGCTTCCTGCGCCGCGACCTCATCGAGGAGCGCTACGCACGGCTCACGGGCCACACACCGCGGTCCATGGACTTCCACACGCTGTACGCGGCGCTGCGGCACGCCGTCGTCATGCTGCGCGTCGCCTACCGCCAGGTGCACTTCGGCGAGGCCGCGATCCCCGAGCATCCGGACACGCTGATCCTGCACCACGCCAGCCTGGCGGCCATGGTGCAGGGCAGCTACTGGTAGGCGTCAGGCCGCGGAGCGCCGGTCCTGCTCGGGCACGCGACGCGGGCGCGAGCTCTGGCCGCCGACGTGCGAGAAGGGCTGGGTGCGCCAGTCGAGTCCCTGAGGGAGCGTCAACAGCAGCGCCGTGTCCTGCTCCTGAGCCTCCATCGACTCGTCCGCGGGCTCCGCCTCGGCCGCGGCGCGGCCCGTGCCCGCACACACCGTGAGGCCGAACGGGTTCCACCGGGTGGCGCACAGCGCGTGCTCGGGCAGGACGTCCTCGTCGGCGAGGAGCGCGATCGGCTGCGCGCAGTCCGGGCACGTCACCCGGTACATCTCGAAGGTGTCGTACGCGTCGAACTCGGATTCAACCGGTTCGACGCCCTCCGATACGAGTGCCGACGCGGATTCATCGGAGCGCTGCTGCTTACTGCGGGCAGAGCGACCGGGGCGCTTCAAGTTCTGCATGGGATTCTCCCCCTTGGGTGGGCCGAGAAGGCGCTGCGGCCTCGACCACAGCAAGCACTTCCCGTCCCGTCGTAGAGGTAATCGTGGCATCCCTTTGGACACGGTCACAGGTATGTGGCGTTCGTCACATGCCCGGAGAAGATGCCGCCGTCGTGCCAACAGGTATCCGGAGGGATCAAGAGCCCTGTAGGTTCAGCGCATGGAGGAGCTGGACCGACAGATCGTGCAGCTGCTCGTCAAGGACGGGCGGATGAGCTACACCGACCTGGGCAAGGCCACGGGCCTGTCCACATCGGCCGTGCACCAGCGTGTGCGCCGCCTGGAGCAGCGCGGTGTCGTGCGCGGCTATGCCGCGGTCGTGGACCCGGAGGCCGTCGGCCTGCCGCTCACGGCGTTCATCTCGGTGAAGCCGTTCGACCCCAGCGCGCCCGACGACATCGCCGAACGCCTCGCGGGCGTCCCGGAGATCGAGGCGTGCCACAGCGTGGCGGGCGAAGAGAACTACATCCTCAAGGTGCGCGTCGCGACCCCCCTGGACCTCGAACACCTGCTGAGCCGCCTGCGCGCACTCGCCGGCGTCTCCACCCGGACGACGGTCGTGCTCTCCACTCCGTACGAGGCCAGGCCCCCGCAGGTCTGAGCCGCCCGTGGGCGACCCCTGCGCGGGGCCCGCACAAGGAGGGGCCAAACTGGTCCCATGAGCCTGAGCACCACCCCCCAGAACGGCCCTGAGGGCCACCGCACCGTGCTGCTGCGCGGCGGAGACGTCCACAGCCCCGCCGATCCGTTCGCCACGGCCATGGTCGTCGAACGCGGGCACGTCGCCTGGGTGGGATCCGAGGGCGCGGCCGACGCGTTCGCCGACGGCGTGGACGAGGTCGTCGACCTCGAAGGAGCACTCGTCACCCCTGCGTTCACCGATGCGCACGTGCACACCACGGCGACCGGACTCGCCCTGACGGGACTGGACCTGACGGGTGCCCGCTCCCTCGACGACGCGCTCGCTCTCGTACGCGGACACGCCGCCGCCCGGCCGCACGACCGCGTGCTCCTCGGGCACGGCTGGGACGCCGCCCGCTGGACCGACGGCCGCCCGCCCACGCGCGCGGAGCTGGACGAGGCGACCGGCGGCCGTCCTCTCTACCTCTCCCGCATCGACGTCCACTCGGCCGTCGTCACCACGGCCCTTCTCGACCTCGTCCCCGGCGTCACCGGGCGCACCGGCTTCCACGCGGACGCGCCGCTGACCGCCGACGCCCACCACGCCGTGCGCGCCACCGCCCTCGGCGCCGTCACCCCGCAGCAGCGCACCGAGGCCCAGCGCGCGGCGCTGAAGCACGCCGCGTCCCTCGGTATCGGCTCCGTGCACGAGTGCGCGGGTCCTGAGATCTCCAGCGAGGACGACCTGACGGGTCTGCTTCGTCTCGCCGCCGACGAGGCCGGTCCTCGCGTCGTCGGCTACTGGGCGCAGCAGGGTGAGGAAGGCGTCGCCCGTGCAAAGGAACTGGGGGCCGTCGGGGCGGCGGGTGACCTCTTCGTCGACGGCGCCCTCGGCTCGCACACCGCCTGTCTGCACGAGCCGTACAGCGACTCCGGCCACACCGGCACCGCCTACCTGGACGCCGCCGCCGTCACCGCGCACGTCGTCGCCTGCACCGAGGCAGGGGTCCAGGCGGGTTTCCACGCCATCGGCGACGCCGCGGTGACCTCGGTCGTGGAGGGCGTCCGCGCGGCCGCCGAGAAGGTCGGCCTGGC
Source organism: Streptomyces sp. NPDC031274 (assembly GCF_055570235.1). NCBI lineage: Bacteria > Bacillati > Actinomycetota > Actinomycetes > Kitasatosporales > Streptomycetaceae > Streptomyces > Streptomyces sp. NPDC031274. The sequence continues at coordinate 349,330 of NZ_JBVIHP010000004.1, forward strand.
CCGCGTCCGGGCCGCCAGGCACCGCGTGGAGCACGCCGAGATGCTCACCCCGGAGACGATCGCCGCCTTCGCCGAACTGGGCCTCACCGCCTCCGTGCAGCCCGCCTTCGACGCCCTGTGGGGCGGCGAGGACGGTATGTACGTCCAACGCCTGGGCGCCGAGCGGGCCCGCACCCTCAACCCGTACGCGGCCCTCCTGCGCGCCGGCGTCCCGCTCGCCTTCGGATCCGACAGCCCGGTCACGCCGCTCGACCCCTGGGGCACCGTGCGTGCCGCCGCGTTCCATCAGAACCTCGAACACCGTGTTTCGGTGCGGGCCGCGTTCACCGCCCACACCCGGGGCGGCTGGCGGGCCGTCGGCCGGGACGACGGGGGCGTCCTGGTGCCGGGGGCTCCCGCCGACTACGCCGTCTGGCGTACCCCGGAACTGGTGGTTCAGGCGCCGGACGACCGTGTCGCGCGCTGGTCGACCGACCCGCGCTCCGGAACCCCCGGTCTGCCCGACCTGACCCCCGGCGTCGAACTCCCCGTCTGCCTGCGCACGGTCGTCTTCGGAAAACCGGTCTTCGTAGGGCCGGACGAGTGATGTCCCGGCGGTGCGTACCGCCGATCGCGGTCGGTTGTCGCGTCGCGCGACCTGGGTATCCTCGGCACTGACCTGGCTGTTTTTGGAATCGCCCCAGGTCAAACGGCTATTGACAGAACGCCGCCGTAGGCCGGTAGGTTCGGCCGGGTCCACCAAAGGACGTCCGACCGGAGAATCTCCACGCAAACGTCGAACGCCGCTGGGCCATGGGTGGTGTGCCGCACCGGCGCACCACCACTGGGAGCCAGGTCCAGCGCCCGCGCCGCGGATGCGAGGGAACGTTCCACCGGGTCGGCAGGTGTGACCCGGGTCGGGCCCGGACGCTCAGTAGACAACGGCTTTCGGTCGACCCGCAGCCAGCGGGCCCCAGGTCGGCCCGAAGGGCGCCGGGCCCCGATCCGTAGTACTCCCCCTCAACCACCCGTGCCGTCGTGGCCGTGCGGGAAGCGGCCACTATGGTGGTCCTCTGCGTACGAACGAAGGGGCAGTAGTGAACGACGGCGGTGGGGTCTCCGAAACCGGTGACCAGGGGAGGCAGTTCGGCCCGCTCGGCATGGCCTTGGTGATCATTCCGACCTACAACGAGGCGGAGAACATCCAGTCCATCGTCGGCCGTGTCCGGGTCTCCGTGCCCGAGGCACACATCCTCGTCGCCGACGACAACAGCCCCGACGGCACCGGCAAGATCGCCGATGAGCTCGCGGTCGAGGACGACCACGTCCACGTACTGCACCGCAAGGGCAAGGAAGGCCTCGGCGCGGCCTATCTCGCGGGCTTCCAGTGGGGCCTGGACAACGGCTACGGCGTGGTCGTGGAGATGGACGCCGACGGCTCCCACCAGCCCGAGGAGCTGCCCCGGCTGCTCACCGCGCTCAAGGGCGCCGACCTGGTCCTCGGCTCGCGCTGGGTGCCGGGCGGCCGGATCGTGAACTGGCCCAAGTACCGCCAGCTCATCTCGCGCGGCGGCAGTACGTACTCCCGGATGATGCTCGACGTGCCGATCCGCGACGTCACGGGCGGCTACCGCGCCTTCCGCCGCGAGACCCTCGAAGGCATCGGCCTCAGCGAGGTCGCCTCGCAGGGCTACTGCTTCCAGGTCGACCTGGCCCGCCGGGCGATCAAGTCGGGCTATCACGTCGTCGAGGTGCCGATCACCTTCGTCGAGCGGGAGCTCGGCGACAGCAAGATGAGCCAGGACATCGTCGCCGAGGCGCTGTGGCGCGTCACGGCGTGGGGGGTGGGGGAGCGGGTGGGCCGCGTGGGACGCGCGCTGGGCCGCAAGGACACCGACGCCCTCGGCCGCAAGGATGCCGAGCCGCTGGGCCGCAAGGACGCCGAAGCGCCGATCCGCAAGGATGCCGAGCCGCCGAGCCGCGAGGACACCGAAGCACCGGACCGCAAGGACACCGAAGTGCCGGACCGCAAGGACGCCGAACCGCTGGGCCGCAAGGAGACCGCGGGGGCGCAGGAGCCTCCGAGGGATCCCAAGACCTCCTGACCACCGCTCCGGCGGTCGCTTGTTGATCATTTCCTTACGCCGGTCTGAGCCGGGCCCAGGCACACTGGAACCATGACGACTGGCGCATCGCCCACCAGACCCGCCCGGCCCCGGCGCTCCCGCGTCCTGAGGTTCCTGCCGCTGGGCATCGCCGCCTGGCTGGTCCTCGAGATCTGGCTGCTCACCGTGGTGGCGGGCGCCGCGGGCGGACTGACGGTCTTCCTGCTGCTCGTGGCCGGTGTCGTGCTCGGCGGCATGGTCATCAAGCACGCGGGCCGCAGGGCCTTCCGCGAGCTGAGCGAGGCCGTGCAACAGCAGCAGAGCGGTCTGGCGCCCAACTCCTCCGAGCGGGGCGGCGGCAACGCCCTGACGATGCTGGGCGGCCTGCTGATCATCCTGCCGGGACTGATCTCCGACGCCCTGGGACTGCTCCTGCTCGTCCCTCCCGTCCAGAAGGTTGTCAGTCGTACGGCGGAGAAGACTTTCGAGCGCAAGGTCCGTGAGGCCGCACAGGGCGGTCTCGGCGACGCGTTCCAGCAGGCGCGCATGCACCGCCCGGACGGCAAGGTCGTCCAGGGCGAGGTCATCAGGGACGACGAACGGCAGGACCGCTACCGGCACCCGGACGACCCGCAGCTCCCGCCGCGTTGAGCTGGCTCTCAGGCCGCCCGCGCGGGCGGCCTGAGAGCACACAGTATGAAGTCCGTGCACAGCACGAAGTCCGGGGCCACTGCTGAGCAGTGGCCCCGGACTTCGTGTGCGGTGTTGTTCAGTTCGCCGTCAGGCGGACTTGCGGGAGTCCCGCGGATGCACCGCGATGTTCATGGCCCCTGAACGGAGAACCGCGAGGCGCTCCTCCAGGACCTCCTCGAGTTCTTCTCGAGTACGGCGCTCCATGAGCATGTCCCAGTGCGTACGCGCAGGCTTGCCCTTCTTCTCCTCAGGTCCGTCGCCGTCTACAAGGAGTGCCTGGACCCCGCAGACCTTGCACTCCCACTCCGGCGGGATTTCTGCCTCTACCGAGAACGGCATCTCAAATCGATGTCCGTTCTGGCATGCGTACTCCACGGCCTGGCGCGGAGCCAAGTCGATGCCGCGGTCGGTCTCGTAGCTGGTCACCACGAGGCGCGTGCCGCGAAGAGCTCGCTCACTCATGAATCGTGCCTCCCGGGCTTGTCGCCCACAGGACAGGTGTCGCTGTCGTCGTCATCCGGTCAACGTCCGGTCGGCGGTAAAGATTCCCGTTAAGGGTCATGCGTCGCCGTCGTATGCCGCCCCTTGTTGTACCCACCAGCGCCCGGTATGTCACATCTGACAGAGGATGTCACCCTGCGTTTCTCAATCTTGAGCGCGCAGTAACGGTCCGCCTGGTAAGCCAAACGCGTACACTACCGCCCTTTGGCTTCAGTTGCTAAATCCTGTCGGGTACGGGATTTCCCGCGTCGCGGATCGCGCGCCGTACGGGTACCCGCGCGAGCAGGGCGAAACCGATCACGAAGAAGGCCACGAGCGAGACGATCGCGTCCCGGTAGCTGCCCGTGAGCTGGTACGTCAGGCCGAAGATCAGCGGCCCGAGCCAGGCCATGCCGCGGTCGCTGATCTCGTACGCGGAGAAGTACTCGGCCTCCTTGCCCGCAGGCACCAGATGCGAGAACAGGGACCGTGAGAGCGCCTGGGAACCCCCGAGCACCAGACCGATGCCCGCCGCGAGCACGAAGAACCACACCGGCGCGCCCGCGGGCAGGAAGAACCCGGCCCCGATCGTCACCGTCCACGCGACGAGCGAGCCGAGGATGGTGCGCTTGGCTCCGTACGTCCGTGCGAGGCGCCCCATGGCGAGCGCCCCCGCCACCGCGAGCACCTGCACGAGCAGAACCGCCACGATCAGCGTGGACTGGTCGAGGCCGAGCTCCTCGGAGCCGTAGACGGACGCCTGGGAGATCACCGTCTGCACGCCGTCGTTGTAGACGAGATAGGCGAGCAGGAACGCCAGGGTGTGCGGATGGCGGCGCATGTCGCGCACGGTCGACGCCAGCTGCCGCCAGCCGCGCGCCGATCCTTGTGAGGACGACCACGAAGGCGGCGCCTCGCGGTCGCGAAGCCGCCGCAGCGGTACGAGCGTGAAGGCGCCCCACCACACACCCGCCGACGCCAGACAGATGCGCACGGCCGTGGACTCCGAGACACCGAAGGTGTCATGGGCCAGGAACAGGACCAGATTCGCCACCAGGACGAGCGCGCCCGCCGCGTAACCGAACGCCCATCCGCGTGAGGAGACCGCGTCACGCTCGTGCGGAGGCGCGATCTGCGGCAGATAGGAGTTGTAGACCACCATCGAGACGGCGAGCGAGGCGTTGGAGACGATCAGCAGGAAGCCGCCGAGGAGATAGCGGTCGCCGTCCAGGAAGAACATGCCGGCCGTCGACGCGGCCCCCACATAGGCGGCCACCGCGAGCAGCGGCTTCTTGCGGCCCGTGCGGTCGGCTGCGGCGCCCGCGAGCGGCATGACGAAGACCGACACGATCACCGATGCCGACACCGCGTACGCGAAGAAGGACCCGGCGCTGACCGGGATGCCCAGCGGGTGGACGTATCCGTCGCCGTCCGCGGCCGACTTGGCGATCTCCGTCAGATACGGGCCGAGGAACACGGTCAGGACGCTGGTCGAGTAGACCGAGCACGCCCAGTCGTAGATGTACCAGCCGTGCTGCTCGCGCCGCCGCGCGGCGGCGCTCTCGTCGTCCGGTGGTGCCGTACGCACGGTGTCGGTGCCCACCCGTGCCCCCTCATTGGTCCCCGTGGTCCGCTGCCGCCCTCAAGGCGGTCAGGCCCAGGCTCCCCGGTCCTTCAGCACTTCGCGCAGCGTCTCGATGTGATCAGTGATGATGCCATCCACTCCGAGGCCGAGAAGAGCGGCCATGCGATCGGCGTCATTGACCGTCCACACATGTACCTGCAGCCCGCGCGCGTGGGCCGCGCGTACGAAGCGCCGGTCCACCACCCGGATCCCGGCATGCGTCTCGGGCACCTGCGCGCACACCGCCGAGCGGCGCACGGGGGCGGGCACGCCGTACGAGCGCAGCCGCAGGCCCGCCGCTCCCCGCGTACCGAAGGACGTGGCGAGGCGCGGGCCCGCGAGCCGCTGGGCCCGTGCCACGCGGGCCTCGGAGAACGAGCCGACGCACACGCGGTCCCAGGCGTCGGTGCGGCGCAGCAGCTCGAGGAGCGGGAGCAGGGCGGGCTCGGCCTTGACGTCCACGTTCCAGCGGACGTCGGGGAAGGTCTCCAGGAGCTCTTCGAAGAGGGGCACCGGCTCGCTGCCCGCCACGCGCGCGTGGCGCACGTCGTTCCACGGAAGGTCAGCGATCCGCCCGGCCGCGTCCGTCACGCGGTCGAGCGTCGCGTCGTGGAAGGCCACGAGGAGGCCGTCCGATGTGGCGTGCACGTCCGTCTCGATGTAGCGGTACCCCAGGTCGACCGCGCGCCGGAACGCGGCGGCGGTGTTCTCCAGGCCGTCCGCCGTCCCGCCGCGGTGGGCGAAGGGGAGCGGCCCCGGATGGTCGAGGTAGGGATGGCGTACGTGCGTGGTCACCGCTGCAGTATCGCCTGCTCCGATTGACCGTCGGCGACCACGGGCTCTTCCCCGGATGGAGCGGGGACGGCGAAGAGGCGCAGGAAGAACTGGGCCAGCGGGCCGATCGCAAGGGCGTAGAGGACCGTTCCGATGCCCACCGTGCCGCCGAAGGCGAAGCCGGTGGCGACCACCGCCACCTCGACCAGTGTCCGCATCAGCCGGATCGAACGGCCGGTGCGCTGGTGCAGGCCCGTCATCAGGCCGTCCCGCGGTCCGGGACCGAACTTCGCCGAGATGTAGAGCCCGGTCGCCACGCCGTTCAGGACGATCCCCGCCACGAGGAGCGGTATGCGGGCGCCGAGCGCGTGCGCGTCCGGCAGCAGGGCCAGGGTGCCGTCCATCGCCAGGCCGACCACGAAGACGTTGGACACCGTGCCGAGCCCGGGACGCTGCCGCAGCGGGATCCACAGGAGCAGCACCGCGGCCCCGATGAAGATCGAGACGACGCCGATGGACATCCCGGTCAGCTCGGCGAGGCCCTGGTGCAGCACGTTCCACGGTTCGAGACCGAGGCCGGACACCACCAGGAGCCCGGAGCTCGCGCCGTACAGCGCCAGACCGACGTACAGCTGGATCAGCCGGCGTGCGAGGTGCGACGGCTTATGTGGCTTCGGCGTGGACAAGAGATGGCCCCCCTGCTGGTGATAGTGGCCTGACACATGACACTCTGTGGCTCGTAACGGGATGCCAACCATGGCCAATTCCAGGAAGGTGGACTGGGAATCATGGCTCAGTGGACTTCAGCGGTGGGTGCCACACAGCTCGCCCGGCTGCTCACCTCGCAGCAGACGCGCCCCGCGGGCCCCGGCACGCGCCGCCCGCCCGCCTACCGCGCCCTCGCCGACGGCGTCCGCATGCTCGTCCTCGAAGGCCGCGTCCCGGTCGCCGCGCGCCTGCCCGCCGAGCGTGAGCTCGCCGTGTCCCTCGCCGTCAGCCGGACCACGGTCGCCGCCGCCTACGAGGCACTGCGCACCGAGGGCTTCCTGGAGTCCCGCAGGGGAGCGGGCAGCTGGACCGCGGTCCCGGCCGGTAACCCCCTCCCCGCGCGCGGGCTCGAACCCCTTCCGCCCGAGGCGCTCGGCTCCATGATCGACCTGGGCTGCGCGGCGCTGCCCGCTCCCGAGCCCTGGCTCACCCGCGCCGTGCAGGGCGCCCTGGAGGAACTGCCTCCGTACGCGCACACCCACGGAGACTTCCCGGCCGGTCTGCCCGCGCTGCGCCAGATGCTCGCCGAGCGCTACACCGCGCGCGGCATCCCGACGATGCCCGAACAGATCATGGTCACGACCGGGGCGATGGGCGCCATCGACGCGATCTGCCACCTGTTCGCGCCGCGCGGCGAACGCATCGCCGTCGAGTCCCCCTCGTACGCCAACATCCTGCAACTGATGCGCGAGACGGGCGCCCGCCTCGTCCCCGTCGCCATGTCCGAGGGGCTCGAAGGCTGGGACATGGACCGGTGGCGGCAGGTCCTTCGCGATGCCGCCCCCCGCCTCGCCTATGTGGTCGCGGACTTCCACAACCCCACGGGCGCGCTCGCCGACGAGGACCAGCGGCGCAAGCTCGTCGATGCCGCGCGCTCCGCGGGAACGGTCGTCGTCGTGGACGAGACCATGGTCGAGCTGGAGCTCGACGACGGCCTGACGATGCCTCGCCCCGTCTGCGGCTTCGACCCGGCGGGCTCGACCGTCATCACCGTCGGCTCGGCGAGCAAGGCGTTCTGGGCGGGCATGCGCATCGGCTGGGTGCGGGCCGCTCCCGATGTGATCCGGAGCCTGGTCTCGGCGCGTGCGTACGCCGACATGGGCACCCCCGTCCTGGAACAGCTGGCCGTGAACTGGCTCCTGAGCACCGGCGGCTGGGAGTCGGCCGTGCGGGTGCGCAGGGACCAGGCCCGTGAGAACCGCGACGCCCTGGTCGCCGCGGTCCGCCGCGAACTGCCCGACTGGGAGTTCGCGGTACCGGCGGGCGGCCTGACCCTGTGGGCGCGCGCCGGAGGCCTCTCCGGCTCCCGCCTCGCCGAAGTGGGCGAGCGGGTGGGGGTCAGGGTCCCCTCAGGGCCGCGTTTCGGGGTGGACGGGGCCTTCGAGGGGTATGTGCGGCTGCCGTTCACCGTGGGAGGCGCGGTGGCGGACGAGGCGGCGGCGCGCCTCGCGGCGGCCGCGCGCCTGGTGGAGACGGGGGCGGGCTCGGGCGTGGACGCGTCGCGGGCCTTCGTGGCCTGAGGACCGGCTCCGGTCAGCTCTCGGCGGGCACGGGCTCCGGCTTCGTGGCGGATTCTGTCGCCGCGGTGTCGGATTCGTTTGCTTCCACGGCCTCGGCCGTCTCTGTGCCGGTGCCGGTGCCGGTGCCGATGCCCGCTTCGGTGTCGGCGTCCGCGTCGGCCGGAGCACTCCGTGCGGGCAGCAGCTCCGTCACCGCCTGCCGGTGCGACTCACTCGTCGCGTCGTCGTACGGATCGGGCGTCGCGGGCACCTGGAGCCGGTGCACCTGGCCCGTGCCGAGCCGGGCGTAGCCGCGGCCGGGCGGGACGTCGGACGTGGGCGTCGTGCGGGGCGGTACTCCGAGGATGTCCTCGACCTGGTCGAGCGTCGTGGGGCCGAGGACCACGCGCGCGCGTGTGTGCTGGCGCACCGGATCGCTCAGCGCCTCCAGGCTGTCGAACTGGTCGGCCACGACGACCGTGACACTGGCCGCCCTGCCGTGCCGCAGCGGCACCTGGAGCAGCGACTGCGGGTCCTTGCGTCCGTCAGCGGCGGCCAGGTGACCGAGCACGCTGGGGCGGTCCAGGATGATCCACAGGGGCCGTTTGGTGTCGTCCGGGGCGGGGTGGCCCGCCTGCCGGGCGCGGTTGGCGGAGATCAGGCGCCGCTCCGTCTCGTGCGCGGCCCACTCCAGGCTCGCCAGGGCTCCGGCGAGCCCGCACTCGATGGCCAGGACGCCGTCACGGCCGGTCAGGCAGGCGTAGTCGCCGATGCCGCTGCCCTCGATGATCAGGACGTCGCCGTGCAGCAGGGCCTGCAGGGCGATGGAGCGCAGCAGGGTCGTGGTGCCGCTGCCGGGCTCGCCGACCACCAGGAGGTGGGGCTCGGTGGAGCGGGGGCCCGTGCGCCAGACGACGGGGGGTACGTCGCGCTGCTCGTCGCCGTCCGTCACGGGCAGGGTGCGCTGGACGCCGGTGGGGTCGGTGAAGCCGAGCACGGTCTCACCGGGGGCCGTGACGAACCGCTGGGCGGCGATGTCGGTGGGCAGCGGGGGGAGCACGTTCACCGTGAGCTGGTTGCCCTCCTCGTCCCACTCGAAGTGGTACTCGCGGCCACGGCCCGCCTTCGCGTGCAGCAGCTGCTCGATGCGTGCGCGCGATTCGGGCTCGCCGTCCGTGAAGTACGCGGGGTAGCGCACCACCAGACGGGAGACACGTCCGTTGTCGTCGAACTCGTACGACGTGAGGGCCTTGTCCCACTCGCCGCCGTGCGCGAAGAGCGGCGCGGGGTCCTCGGGGACGGAGAAGTACGGGACGAGCGCTTCGTAGAGGGACTGCAGCCGCTGGGTCTGCGCCTCGTCGGGGCCGGTGGGCGCCGGCGCCGTGCGTTCCCTGCCGGTCCACGCGGCGGCCGCCATCAGGCAGATGGCGGCGAGCAGCGGACCGTACGGAATGAGGGCCACGACCAGGACGACGGAGGCCACGAGGAACAGCAGCGGTCCGCGCCGGTCCTTGGGGGTGTCGGCCCACTTGCGCCGCCCGGCCGCTGCCAGCCGGCGCAGTCCACGAGTGATCGTGATCAGCGGGTGGAGGACGTCGGTGGCGTTGTCGGCGGCCGACCGTGCGAACTCCCGGCTCCGGGCGATCGAGGCGGTTCCGTTGCTCAGGATGCGGGGGAGGGGGCGCCGGGCCACGTCAGTCTCCAGTTGGTGCGAACGAAGTACTACAGGGGGCAGGAGGCGTCAGAACTTGATCCCGCCGAGGAGGCTCGCCAGGCTCGCGCTGCCGGCCTTGATGCTCGGGGCGATGGCGGTGCCCGCCATGAAGAAGCCGAAGAGCGCGCAGACCAGAGCGTGGGACGCCTTGAGGCCGTCCTTGCGGAAGAACAGGAAGACGATGATGCCGAGCAGCACGACGCCCGAGATGGAAAGGATCATGACGGTTCTCCTGGTTGGTGGGGACAGTCACCATGAGTTGTTCCAGGTTCACAGCATGTATCCATACGATAAAAGGTGCAAATGGGGGAATTTTTCCGGAATTCCCTCGAATGGCGGGGGTCTACTGGGCCACCCGGGAGTGGATCCGGGGGGTGTTCGGGTTCCTTGATGATCTTTGCCGCGGGTGTGCCCGGTCATGTGCCCGGACGGGCAGTAGCCTGTCGGTTCACCCGTACGGCTGCACCGGTCGCCGTACGACCCCCGAGTCACCCCGCAGTCGAAAGGCGGTCCGGTCCATGAGTGAAGCCCCCGACCCGGAAGTCGTGGAGCTGGCGACCAAGATCTTCGATCTGGCGCGCCAGGGCGACACCGCGGCCCTCGCCGCGTACGTGGACGCGGGAGTTCCGGCGAACCTCACGAACGACAGCGGGGACTCCCTCGTGATGCTCGCCGCCTACCACGGCCACGCGGAAGCGGTACGGGCCCTCCTGGAGCGGGGCGGCGACGCCAACCGTGCCAACGACCGGGGGCAGACCCCGCTCGCCGGTGCCGTATTCAAGGGCGAGGACGCGGTGGTCAGGGCGCTGCTCGACTCGGGCGCGGATCCGGCCGCGGGCACACCGTCGGCGGTGGACACCGCCCGGATGTTCGCCAAGACGGAGCTGCTCGAGCTGTTCGGGGCGGCCTGAACGGGGTAGCTGACCAGCAACAACGGGGGCGCTGGAAATGTGGTCGCGGCGGGTTGAACCGCTGGGTCATCATGACGACGTGATTCACGGACGCGACGGCGGGGCAGGAGACGCCGCACCGCGCGGACCGTGAGCGGCTCGCCCCCGGACCTCCCGTCCGGGATCACTACGGGCCACCGACGAGAGGCAGAGGAAGATGGTCTACACCAAGCAAGAGACGGCGGGCGGCCCGACGTGTTGGCGCACGGCCAGGTAATTCACGATTCCCGGTTGCGTCGACGCTTGATGTGAGGCTGTTTCCCATGTTCGATCCGGTCATAGCGCCCAGCGGTACGCTGCTCGGCCTGCTGCAGAGGGGCCGCGGTGACGGCACCCTGCACGCACTCACCGCACCCCGATCCGAGGCGCTCGCCGCCCTTGAGACCTGTGTGCTCCACGACCCACGCCACGACTGGCAGGTCGAGAACCGCTCCCTGTACTACGCCAGGCTCTATCTCGATCTGCGTGGCGGTATCGACGAGATCGAGCGGCATCTCTTCGATGCCGAGGACGTCCTGAACACGGACGACTCACGCACCGGCCTCGCACTCGCGGTCCTGGGCCACCTCGCCTCCTACGGCAGGCACGACGCCCTCGAACTGCTGCGAAGGTACGCGGCGTTCGGCACCAATTGGGCCTGGGCCCTGGACGAGCTGGCGATGCGGGACGACGACGCGGGCCTGCGCGCCCTCGCCGAGCCCGTGCTCGCCAGATTCCCCTCGGACGCGGAGGGCGAGGCAGAGCTTGCCGCCGTCGTGCGCGACGCCTACGAACCCCGGCCCTGGCGGCTGTGGGAGGAGGATCCGCGGCAGGCTGTCGGCGCCCGCGTGCGGGCCGCCCGTGAGCAGGGATCCTTCGACCGCTGGCAACGCCAGATGCGGCCATCGGGGCCACGCCCCGGCTGGAGCGTCCAGGCCGTCTTCGACTGGGCGCAGGAAGGGCTCGAACGCGGCGCCGTCCTGCATGTGCCCGCGGCCCGCTGCCTGAGCGCGGTCGCCGGGCCCGACGACCGCGCCGAGATCCTCGAAGCCGCCCGCAACGGCTCCGACGGGGCGCGCGGCACGGCCCTGCGCTACCTCGCGGACGCCCACGATCCCGACGTGTTCGACCTGATCGAGGAAGCCGTCCAGAGCCCGTCACGGGCCGTCGTGGACGCCGCGGCCGAGTCCTTCGAGCGGATGCGCGGCGTCGCCGCCGTGGAGCGGGCCCGCCGCTGGGCCCTGCGGCCCGACGTGCTCGGCGCCGCAGCGGGGCGGGTGCTCGCCTGCAGGGGCGCGGCCCAGGACAGCAAGCTCGTCCTCGCCGCCCTGCGGGAAGCCGTACGGGGCGAAGGCCCGGACGCGCCGACCCTCTGGACGCTCGTCGACGGCGCGGGACGGCTCGGCATCGCCTGCGCGGCCCCCGTCCTGCGGCACGTCTACCGCGAGACCGCCTCCTCCCACCTGCGCGGACGCGCCGCCCGCGCGCTCGCCGCCACCGATCCCTCTTTCGCCGCCGGATTCGCCGTCGAATGCCTGTGGGACTGCGAGGAGTCCACCCGCGAGGTCGCCGCCAGGCACGCGGAGACCGGCGACGCCCGCGTGGTCACCCAGCTCAGAAGGCTCGCCGCGGACCCCGCCGAGGAGGACGAGGTACAGACCGCGGTACGGAGCAGAATCGGCCCCGACGCGGCCGAGGTGTAGCCCTCGACGCGGCCGAAGCACGGCCGGGCGCGCCCCCGGGGCGGGGCGCGTGCGGAGCGGAACGCTCACGGGACGTTCCTCGCCAGGAAAGATCCACGTTGACGTGCCCACGCCCCGCGCGACGACAACACGGGTATGCGTGTCGTCATCGTCGCCGAATCCTTCCCTCCCGACGTCAACGGCGTGGCGCACTGCGCCCTGCAGACCGCCCGGCAGCTCGTCGCGCGCGGTCACGACCCCCTGGTCATCGCCCCGGCCCCCGCGGCCGGGGCGCACGCCGCAGCCGAAGCCAGTGCGCCCTGCCCCGTCATCCGCGTCCCCTCCCCTGCCCCTGCCCGGGTATCCCCAGGCCAGGCTGGCGCTGCCCAGACGTCGCCTGGCGGCGGCGCTGAGCGCGCACCGCGCCGACCTCGTCCATCTGGCCAGCCCCTTCGTCCTCGGCGCGCGCGGCATGGCGGCCGCCGCACGCCTCGGCATTCCCGCCGTCGCCGTCTACCAGACGGATCTGGGCGGCTACGCGCGTACGTACATGGGGATGGGGGAGTCCACCGCCTGGCGGCGCATCCGTGCCGTCCACGCCGCGGCCGACCGCACCCTCGCCCCGTCGTCGGCCGCTCTGCGCGAACTTGTGACACACGGGGTGCCACGGGTGCGGCTGTGGCCACGGGGTGTGGACACCGCCCGGTTCACGCCCGGCCTCCGGGACGCGGCCATGCGCCGTGAACTCGCGCCGAACGGCGAGCTGATCGTCGGCTACGTAGGGCGCCTGGCTCCCGAGAAGCAGGTCGAACTCCTCGCAGGGGCGTGCTCCTTGGAGGGCGTACGCCTCGTCGTCGTCGGCGAGGGTCCCAGCGAGGGTTCCGTACGGGCGGCGCTGCCCGGCGCGGTGTTCCTGGGCCGCCGCACCGGCAGCGAACTCGCCCGGATCTTCGCCTCGTTGGACCTGTTCGTGCACACCGGCACGCACGAGACGTTCTGCCAGAACGTGCAGGAGGCCATGGCCAGCGGCGTGCCGGTGATCGCGCCCGCCGCCGGAGGCCCGCTTGACCTCGTGGTCCCCGGCCGCACCGGACTCCTGGTGCCGCCAGGGGACGCCCTCGCGGTGCGTGACGCGGTCTGGGCGCTCGCCGCCGATCCGGGGCTGCGGGCGGCGTACGGGACGGCCGGGCGATCGGCTGTCGAGGGGCGGACCTGGGAGGCGGTGGGCGAACAACTCGTCGACCACTACGCCCAGGTGCTCGCCGCGCGGACGGCGGTGGCGGCATGAGGGCGGCTCTGTACAGGGAGGCGGCCTACCGCGAGGCGGCGGCCCGCTACGAGGCGGCGGACCGTTCCGGCGAGGGGCGCCTAGCGCGAGTTAGTCCGCATCGGAGCGCGCAATGTCGTCCGTGCGCCCCTCGGCGTCGACCTCGTGGCCAGCAGTCCGGGGCTGCGCGATCCTCGGGTACGCGAGCGCCACGCGCGCGTGCGGAGTGTTTTGGGTGGGAGAGGGCGGTGGGGGCGTTTCTGGGGGCGCATGAGGCGGGGTGCACGGCGAGGGGTGCGCTTCGTGAGGGCGCTGTGTTTCGTGGCCATGGGTGACTCCCTCACCGAGGGCATAGGGGACCCCACGGAGGAGGGATGGCGGGGATGGGCGGCGCTGCTGGCACCGGGGTTGGCAGCACGTGAGGGGGCGGCGCAGTTCCACCACCTCGCGGTCAGCGGCGCCCAGACCGGCGACGTGCTGAACCGCCAACTGCCCGAGGCGCTGAAGTTGCGCCCCGACCTGGTCTCCGTGATCGTCGGCGTCATCGACACCCTCCGCTGCACGTTCGACATCCAGGCCGTGGCAGCCCGCCTGGTCGTCCCGCCACCGCTCGACCATGTCCGTGGGCTCGTCGGCCAACTCACCGCCCTGCCACACCCGGTAGCGAGGCAGGTCCGTCCGCAGATCGGCGCCGGGCGCCAGGGGCGTGGTCCAGGAGCCCGCGTCCGTGACGTCAAGCACCGGGCAGGACTTCGGGTTGCGCTGGCCGAAGAGCAGCATCTCGTACGCCCGGTCCGCGGGCACGGCGATCAGATTGGCTTGCGTATGACCGGCCGCCCAGCCCGCGGTCGGCCCGCTCGTGCCCGAACGGAAGAGCGCGCGGGCCTCCTCGGGGCTCTGCGGCGCCGTGGTCGTGGGGCTCACGCCGGTGGGCTCACACCAGCTCCTTCCCGCGCGTCTCGGGAAGACCGAGCAGGGCGAGCACGGCGAGCGCGTAGCCGATCGCACCGAAGATCAGCGCGCCGCCCACGCCCCAGCTGTCGGCCAGGAAGCCGACCATCGTGGGGAAGACGGCGCCCACGGCGCGGCCCGTGTTGTACGTGAAGCCCTGCCCCGTGCCGCGCACAGCCGCCGGATAGAGCTCGCTGAGGAACGAGCCGAAGCCGCTGAAAATGGCCGACATGGAGAAGCCGAGCGGGAAACCGAGCACAAGGAGAAGGCCGTTGGCCCCGTCCGGGATGTTCGTGTACGCCAGGATGCTGGCCGCGGAGAGGAAGGCGAAGAGCGTGATGTTGCGTTTACGGCCGAGTATGTCGGTGAGATAGCCGCCGGCCAGGTAGCCGATGAAGGCCCCGGAGATCAGGAACGTGAGGTACCCGCCCGTGCCGACCACCGTGAGTCCGCGCTCTGACTTCAGGTACGTGGGCACCCAGGTGGCGAGTGTGTAGTAGCCGCCCTGTACGCCGGTGGACAGCAGGACCGCGAAGAGCGTGACGCGCAGGAGCCCGGGCTTGAAGATCGCGGTGAACGACCCCTTGTCCGCGCTCTTCTTCCGTTCCTCGGCCGCCTCGGGGGCGTCGTGCACATTGCGTCGTACGTAGACGACGAGGAGGGCGGGCAGCGCGCCGGTCCAGAACATCACGCGCCAGGCGATGTCCTCGTCCAGGAACTGGAACACCACGGTGTAGACGATGACCGCGAGCGCCCAGCCGACCGCCCACGCGCTCTGGATCGCGCCGAGCGTCCGGCCGCGGTTCTTGGCGGTCGCGTACTCGGCGACCAGGATCGCGCCGACCGCCCACTCGCCGCCGAAACCGAGGCCCTGGAGAGCGCGGAAGACCAGCAGGGTCTCGTAGTTGGGCGCGAATCCGCAGGCGACGGTGAAGACGGCGTAGGTGACGACCGTGATCATCAGTGCCTTGACCCGGCCGATCCGGTCCGCGACCACTCCGGCGATCGCGCCGCCGACGGCGGAGACGACCAGGGTGACCGTGGTGAGCAAGCCGGTCTGGCCGCTGTCCAGGCCGTAGTACGCGGCGATCGCGACCATGCTCAGCGGCAGCGTGAAGTAGTCGTAGGAGTCGAGGGCATAGCCGCCGAAAGCGCCCCCGAAGGCGCGGCGGCCGCGCGGGCCGAGGGCGCGCAGCCAGCCGAACGCGCCGTTGTCGTCGGTGGGTTCGCCGTCCACGGGGCGTGGGTCGGCCGGAAGGGCTTGGGGCGGAGGGGGTGTGCTCATGGGCACCTCGCAGGAGGGGGACGGAGGGTGCGGAGCGGGCGGGGCGCGGGGTACGGGCAGGGCGTGAGGCACGGGCGGGGATCGTGCCGTGCTCGACAAGGTAGGGGATCGTTGAACGATCCCTCAATACCCATGTTGTCTCGTTCTTGTATCTGCGATTGAATCCGGGGCATGGCTGAGGGAATGGCTGACGCGAGCGGACTGGCCGACGACCGTGTGCTCCTGGGGCGCACCAGTACTGCGGAGCGGGTCTCGGACATCCTTCGGAGCCGTATCGCGGAGGGGTACTTCCCACCCGGGGCGCGACTGTCGGAGGACAGTATCGGTGGCGCGCTCGGCGTCTCGCGCAACACGCTGCGCGAGGCCTTCCGCCTCCTCACGCATGAACGGCTGCTGGTCCATCAGCTCAACCGCGGGGTATTTGTCCGAGTTCTCACGATTGAGGACGTAGAGGACATCTACCGCACCCGACGCCTCGTGGAATGCGCGGTCGTCCGCGGCCTCGGAGATCCGCCCTACGCCCTCGACGGGCTCGCGAGCGCCGTCGCGGACGGCACGAAGGCGGCGCGCGAGCGGAAGTGGAAAGGCGTCTCCACGGCCAACATCCACTTCCACCGGGAACTCGTCGCCCTCGCCGGAAGCGCCCGCACCGACGAGGTGATGCGCAGCGTCTTCGCCGAACTGCGCCTGGCCTTCCACGTCGTGGACGACCCGCGTCGGCTGCACGAGCCGTATCTCGCGCGCAATCGACAGATCCTGCAGACCCTTCAGGAGGGTGACGCGGCAGAGGCCGAACAGCTGCTCGCGGTCTACCTCGACGACTCGCGGCACGGCCTCGTGGAGGCCTACGGCCAGCGCGTGGCGCAGGGCGAGCGGGCGGGCTCCTGAACCCCGGACGCGATGCGGCCGGGCGCTGTCAGATCTGCGCCGTTTCGACCGTTGTCAGACCGAGGATCTAGTCTGTGCACCGTGACTTCGCCTGCCGTTACGGACACCGTTCCGCCCCAGCTCAGCGCGGGGCCGAGGCCCGCCATGGGCCCGGCCGCCGACGAGGGCCTGGCGCGGCGGCTCCGCGCGCTCGCCTGCACGGCGCCGCTGCACGACCTCGACGTGCGCAAGGCCAACCTCGCGGGTGAGTACTCGGTGTACGCGATGGCGGAGGTGGCCCTCTCCGCCATCGACCTCGTCACCCTGAACATGGACTTCGACACCGGCGCCGACCACGAGCAGATAGTGGCCAGACTGCTCCCGCGCGTCGGAGCCCAGGCCCCCCGGCGCCCCGTGGCCGAGCACGAGCGCGTGGCCCGCTGGGTCCTGGAGAACCTGATCAACGTCGGCAGCGTCGACCGCGGCTTCCGCGCCGTGTACGGCACCTTCGCGCCCGACGGCACCTATGTCCGCAGGGACTACGACTTCAAGCTCATCGAAGAGGTGCCCGGGTACGGGGGGAGTGTCTATCTCCGTACGACGGACGAAGCGGTCAACGTCCTCGTCGGCGCCCTCGACACCGACGTCACGAGCGCCCAGATCGCCGCCGAGGTGAAGCTCGAGGTGCTGATCAGCCGCGGCCGCCTCGCCGACGCCCAGCTCGCCGCCGAGCAGGCGCGGTATCGGACGGTGCAGTATTCGGAGACGCTCCGCAGAGCCCTGGACGCGACCCGGCGCAACGTCCGCGCGGTGGACTGGCTCCAGGCCGTCCCCGACATGATCGCGGAGGCGCTCGACCACGTGGCCGACCGCTATCGCCACGAGAACGCGATCCTGACGAACATCCGCAAGGCGCGCGACGAGTCCGAGGACCCCGAGCAGAAGCGCCGCGCCGCCGAACTCGTCGACATCGTCAAGGACTGCATCCGCCGTCATACGCAGCTGCAGTCCCGGCTCCTCGACGCGGGGCCGCTGTTCCGTGCCGAGCAGGACCGCCAGGCCTTCGCGACACCCACCACACGCAGCGGGCTCGATCTGTACGGGCAGCTCGTCGCCCCGCTCCTGCCGCTCCCGGTCGAAGAGGCGAGCCGTGTGACGAACGCGTTCTTCGCGCGCGGGACGGGTCTGCGCACGCCCGTTTCCGTACGCGTCGGTGACCTCGTCGACATACTGCTCACGCCACCGCAGGAGCGGGAGCACCTGGGCATGGAGATGCCCGAGCCCGACCTCATCGCCACACCCGACGACAGCCGCTTCAGCGAGGAGCAGCTCGCCAGTGCCATGGAGCTGCTCGCCCTGCCCTCCGACGCGCCACGGCGCCTCTCCGGGCTGCTCGCCGACGCCCGCCGACGCGACACCGAACTGCCTTACCTGGTCGCCCTGCTCGCCGTCCACGCGGCGAGCCCGCCGGTCGGCACCGCCTACCGCCAGGGCGAGGAGAAGCTCCTGTTCGCCGTGGACGACGGCACCGAACTCGACGACCAGGAATTCGGCGGCGCCGACCTCATCGTGGGCACGGCGCTGCTGGACGCCGCCGGAATGGCGGCCGGCCGGACGGAGTCAGCGTGAGCAGTCCAGACACGCCCGTGAGCGCCCCCGACCTTCTCCAGTACGACCAGTGCAACCAGTACAACCAGTACGACCCGTACGACCGCCGCAAGGAGCACAAGCCGTGACCGAGCAGCCCGCAGAGCACACCGCGTGGGGCGAGCCGGAGACATCGGCGGCCCCCGCCGCGACCGCCGCCATCACTCCGGCCGACGCCGCCGACGCCGCGCGCCTCGTCGCCTTCGGGCTCCAGCCCAAGCTCCAGCCCGCCCGCGACCAGGAGTACGCCGAGCTGCTGCGCCGGTATCGCGAGGACTCGCCCTTCGCGCGGCTCACCGACGCCGTCGCCGCCGGGCTCGGACTCGTCGTCCTCGAGGTGTCCCCGCGCGCGGGGATGGCCGTGACCGCCGCCGAGGACTCCGTCTTCGCCGTCCGCATGGGCGACTACGCGCGCCGGACCGCCGCCGACTCCACCGACCGCTTCCTGCACGGCCTCGCCCATCTCGCCGTCGCCGCCCTCGCGTTCCCGCGCCCCGAGGACCTCGCCGACGACGGATACATCGGGCGGATCACGGTCAATGGAGTGGACGCCTTCGTGCGGCAGGCCTGCCGCCGCCTGGAGGAGAGCGCCGAGGAGAAGGGCGAGAACTCCGACCCGCAGACCGACGCCCCCGGCCTCGAAGCCGCTTGGCGGATCTGGGCACGGCGCAGCTCGACGGGCGCCACCAAGGACGCCCGCCGCCTGGCCGGGTCGACCACCGGGATCATCGGCAAGGCCGTCGCGTTCCTCACCGACTCCGGGTTCCTGCAGCGCACGGGCGACGACTCCGGGGGCACGTACCGCACCACCGCCCGCTATCAGCTGCAAGTGCGCGACATGGCGGGCGGCGCCGCCATGGCCGAGCTCCTGGAGCTCGGCATCGTGCCCGTCACGGACGGGTCCGCGACCCTGTTGCCCCCCGAAGAGACCGACGACCTGGAGCTTGCCGCCGACGCGGGCCTGCCCTTCCACTCCTGATTCTCGCGCCCGCCAAGACCCGTCCCGCTTGACCCCTTCCTGCTGTTCCGCACGACTTACGACGAGAGTCCGCCGCCATGTACGAGCTGTCCCGGGTCCGCCTCTACTCCATCGGCCCCGCCGGTGCGCGCTACGCCGACACCGTGCTTGACCTGCGCGGCGTCGGCGCGGAGGTGCCCGACCCCGCGCCCACCCAGGCGGAGTTCTTCGAGGAGGAGCCGACCGGACCGCCGCGCCGCCCGGCGCCCGCGGGCGTGCTCTTCCTGGAGAACGGCGGCGGCAAGTCCGTCCTGCTCAAGCTGATCTTCTCGGTGATGCTGCCGGGCCACCGCAACACCCTTGGCGGCGCGAGCTCCGGAGTCCTTCGCAAGTTCCTGCTCGCCGACGACTGCGGGCACGTCGCCCTGGAGTGGCAGCACACGCTGACCGGCGAGTGCGTCGTCGTCGGCAAGGTCAGCGAGTGGCGCGGGCGGCAGGTCTCCAACGACCCGCGGAAGTTCGCCGAGGCCTGGTACTCCTTCAGGCCCGCGCCCGGCATGAGCCTGGACTCGCTGCCGGTCGCCGAGTCCACCGCCGTACGGTCCTCCGTGGAGGGCGTGTCGGGAGCGCAGGGGCGCCGGCGCACCATGAAGGGCTTCCGGGACGCGCTGACCGAGGCGGGCAAGGCGTATCCCGACATCGAAGTGCACTGGGAGGAGGGCCACGACCGCTGGAACGAACACCTCGGCGACCTCGGGCTCGACCCCGAACTCTTCCGCTACCAGCGCGAGATGAACGCCGACGAGGGTGAGGCAGCGGGCCTCTTCGCGGTCAAGAAGGACTCCGACTTCACCGATCTGCTGCTGCGCGCCGTCACGGACACCCGCGACACGGACGGTCTCGCCGACCTCGTCCACGGCTTCGGCAACAAACTGGGCCGCCGCTCCGAACTCATCGCCGAGCGTGACTTCACCGCGGGCTCCGTCGATCTGCTCGGCCGGATCGTCGACGCCGCAGACACGCGCTCACGCGCGCGTGACGTGCACGCGGGCGCCGAGCGACGCACCCGGACGCTCGCCCGCCGACTCTCCGCGCGGGGCGTCACCGAGCGGGGCCGCGCGGGTGAGCTCGCCGAGCGGGTCACCGCCGCCGCGCAGACCGTGACCACGGCGGAGGAGGCGCGCGGCAGGTCCGCGCTGATCTCCGCCGAACTCGCCTTCCGGCACGCTTCCCTGGCGCTCACCGTCGCCGAGAAGGCCGCCGCCGCGCAGCGCCGCGAGCTCGCCGACGCGCGCCAGCTGCACGCCGCCTGGCAGGCGGCCGAAGCCGTCCTGCGCCACCGCGCGGCCGCCGACCGTTCCGCGCGCGTGGCCTCCGCGATCCTGGAGGCCGAGCGGGACGCGGCGCCCGCACTCGCCGCGCGATCCAAGGCCGCAGCCGATCTCGTACGGGTCCTGCACACCGCGGCCGAAGGTGCCGAATCGCTCGCGAACGAGGAGGAGGAGCGCTCGGCCGCCCTCCAGGAGACCGGCGAAGCCGCCCACCGCGACGCCACGGTCGCCGCGACGGAGGCGCAGCGCGCCCGCAGCGAGGCCGGACACCTGCGCCAGCGCCTCACCGAGGTCGAGCAGGAGACCGCGGAGGCGGTCCGTTCGGGCTGGCTCGACGACACCGCACCGGACGCCGACCCGGCGCGCGCGGCGCTGGCCGCCAGCGACGCCGAGAAGACCGCGGCGGCAGCCTGGGACACCGCCCGCGAGACCTCCCTGCGGGACGCCGAGCACGCCAAGGAAGCAGCCGCCGCCGAGGCGCGCGCCGAACTCACCGCGGCCCGCGCGTCGGACGCGGCGGACGCCGCCGAGCACGCGTACGACGCGGAACGCCGGGCCGCCGAGTCGATCGCCGGGGACGAGCGCCTCGCCGAGCTGCTCGGTCTTCCCGGGGCGAGTTCCCCGGGCGGGGTGCCGCAGCCCCGCCAGGGGACGGCGGGGAAGGGCGACAACAGCGAGTCCGCCGCCGACGGCAGCGCCACCTCCGCGGTCGCGCGCGCCATCACCGCGACCCGCTCCCTGACCGATGGCCCCCTCTCCCTGCAGGACCTCGACCGCGGCGCCGACGACCTCCGCACGCTCCTCGAAGACGGCGTCGCATCCGCCGAGCGCCAGCTCTTCGACCTGCGGACCGCCGCCGCCGACGACTCCCGCATCCTGGGCGCCCTCGGCGACGGCGGGCTCCTCCCGCCGGGACCCGACGTCCTGGCGACCGTCGAGTTCCTCGGCGAGCACGGCATCCCCGCACTGCCCGGCTGGCGCTATCTCGCACAGGCCGTCGACCCCACCGACCACGCGCGCGTGCTCGCCGCCCGGCCCGAGCTGGTCGACGGCGTCGTCATCACCGACCCCGCCACGCACGCCCGCGCCCGCGAAGCCCTCGCGGGCGCCGCCCTGCTGCCCCGCTCCGCGGTGGCCGTCGGCACCGCGGCCGCCCTCCTCGCGCCGACGCCGGGCGAGGACGCGGGCCACAGCGGCGACGAGAGTGTCTTCCTCGTACCGCCGAACCCCGCCATGCACGACGAGCACGCCGCCGACGAGGAGCGCCAGGCACTGCGCGCGCGGGCGGCGCGGCGCGACGAGGAGATCAGGGCGCTCGCCGTCCGCCTCACCAAGGACCGCGAGCTCGCCGCGCGGCTCGCCTCCTGGCGCAGCGGCTGCCCGGCCGGACGCATCGAGGAGCTGGCCGCCGCCGCACGGAACGCGCGCGCCTTCGCCGAAGAGGCCGAGGCCGAACTCACCGAGGCACGCACGGTCCGCGCCGAGGCCGACGAGACGGCTGCCGAAGCGGCACGCGCGCGTGACGAGCGACAGGAGAGCGCCCAGCGCGCCCGGCGCGTCGCCGACGCCCTCGCGGGGCTCGCCTTCCGCCTGCGCGAGCGCGCGGGCTGGCAGACCAAGCTGCGCGAACTCGCCGATGACGCCGTCGAGTCGGAGGCCCGCGCCCAGACCTGCCTGGACCGCGCCCGCGCCGCCGACGAGGACCGCCGCGCCGCCCAGCGCGCCGCCGACGACGCCCGCCGCACCGCGCGTGCCCTGCGCGCCGAGCGCGCCGAGATCGCGGGCGCGCCCGAGGACGTGCCCGAGGAGGCCGGCGCCCCCAAGACCTCGCTGCCCGCCCTCCGCGAGGCCTACCGCGCCGCGTCCCAGCTCTACGAGAAGGTCGGCGTCGGCGCCGACCTGCGCGCCGAGCAGGCCCGCGCCGAGAGCGACGAGAGCGCCGCCCTCGCCGATCTCGACCGGCTCAGCAACAAGGTCCGTACCCGCGCCGCCACGCTCCTGGAAGGCACGGACGGTTCCGACGGCCCCTCCCGGCAGGCCGCGTCCGCCCGCGCGGAGGCCCAGGTCCAGCTCATCGAGACCCGCGCGTCCACCGCGAGCGAGCAGCTGGGCCGACTCCGGGGCGAGGCGGAGCGGCTCGCCCCGCAGGACGGCGACGCGCACACCGAGCTCCCCGAAGAGCTCGTCCCCGCCGACGCCGAGCAGGCGCAGACCCTCCTGCGCACCGCGACCGGCGAACTGGCCGCGCACACGGAGGCGTTGAGCCAGGCCAAGGAAGCGCACGCCTCCCTGGTGCGCACCCACCGCGCTGCCGAGGACGCCGCCGGAGGCTTCGACGAGACGGCGGCCCTCCTGCGCGACCTGCTGCGTGAGCAACACCAGGAGGAGGAAGGGGCCGAGGAGCCCGAGCCCTACCCCGGCTCCCTCGAAGAGGCCCGCCAGTCCGCCTCCGAGGCCCGGCGCTCCCTGCGCGGCTGCGCCGCCGACCTCTCCGCCGCCGAGGCCGCCGTCCGCGAGGCCAGCGACATCCTCGTACGGCACGCGAACTCCACGCGCTACGAACAGGTACGCACACCCGCCCGCCAGCAGATCCGCGAACTGCCCGCGTCCGCGCTTCCGGAGCACGCCAAGAAGTGGGCCGACGCCTTCGCGCCCCGTCTGCGCGTGCTCACCGACGAGCTGGAGCAGCTGGAGCGCAACCGCGACAGCATCGTGGACCGCCTGCGCGGGCTCGTGGAGTCCTCGCTCGCCACGCTCCGCTCCGCCCAGCGCCTCTCGCAGCTGCCCGAGGGTCTTGGGGAGTGGTCGGGCCAGGAGTTCCTGCGCGTCCGCTTCGAGGAGCCCGACCAGGCGACGCTGACCGAGCGCCTCGGAGAGGTCATCGACGAGGCCACGCGGGCGGCGGTCAAGAAGAACTCCGACCTGCGGCGGGACGGAATGTCCCTGCTGCTGCGCGGAGTTCAGTCCGCCCTCGAGCCGCGCGGCATCGCCGTCGAGATCCTCAAGCCGGACGCCGTCCTGCGCGCCGAGCGGGTGCCGGTCGGCCAGATGGGCGACGTCTTCTCCGGCGGCCAGCTGCTCACCGCGGCCATCGCCCTGTACTGCACGATGGCCGCCCTGCGCAGCAACGACCGGGGCCGCGACAAGCACCGGCACGCCGGCACGCTCTTCCTGGACAACCCCATCGGCCGCGCCAACGCCACGTATCTCCTGGAGCTCCAGCGGGCCGTGTCGGACGCGCTCGGCGTGCAGCTGCTGTACACCACCGGCCTGTTCGACACGACCGCGCTCGCGGAGTTCCCGCTGGTCATTCGCTTGCGTAACGACGCGGACCTGCGGGCGGGCCTGAAGTACATCAGCGTCGAGGAGCACCTGCGGCCCGGCCTTCCGCAGCAGGACCCGGCCGAGCAGACGGTGCACGGGGAGATCACGGCGACCCGTATGTACAAGCGTCCCGCCCCCACCTCCTAAGCAAGCAAACCTGCGAGCCACTCATGGAAATGGCCGATGTGATGCTCG
Source organism: Streptomyces sp. NPDC031274 (assembly GCF_055570235.1). Taxonomy (NCBI): domain Bacteria; kingdom Bacillati; phylum Actinomycetota; class Actinomycetes; order Kitasatosporales; family Streptomycetaceae; genus Streptomyces; species Streptomyces sp. NPDC031274. The sequence continues at coordinate 373,402 of NZ_JBVIHP010000004.1, forward strand.
GTCGGCACCAGCACCCCACCCGCGCGATAGGCACGTGACGCCATCGCGGGCTGGGTGCGCTCGCAGGCCTCGAAGTCCTGTTCGTTGACCCGGTGGAAGAGCTCCACGGACTTGGTCAGGTCGACGCCGGACGCGACGATCTCGGGTGCGTACAGCCAGTCGCACTCGACGACCGTGCGGTCCTCGGCCAGCGGGAACATCCGGTGCAGGATCACGTGGTCGGGGACGAGGTTGATGAAGACGGTCGGCTTGATCGTGATCGCGTAGTAGCGGCGGTCCTGGTCCTCGGCGACCTCGGGGAGGCGCTCGAAACCCGCGCTGCCGTCGACGGTGAAGCCGCTGACCTCCTCACCGAACGAGGCGCCGTGCCCGACGTAGTACTGGGCGGCGAACCCGTCGGCGAACTCCGGAAGCACATCGGTCAGTTCGGGGTGGATGGTCGCGCAGTGATAGCACTCCATGAAGTTCTCGACGATCAGCTTCCAGTTGGCGCGTACGTCGTAGGTGACACGCTTGCCCAGGGCGAGCCCTTCGGTTCTGTAGCGCTCGATGGACGCCGCGTCGCCAAGACGCTCCACGGCCGCGCCCACGACGGTCTCCTCGAAGGAGGGCGGTTCGTCGGCCAGACACACCCAGGCGTAGCCGAGCCACTCCCGCACCGCGACCTTGACCAGGCCGTACGCGGTCCGGTCGACGTCCGGCATCTTCACCAGGTTCGGTGCGGCGATCAGCTTGCCGTCGAGGTCGTACGTCCACGCGTGGTACGGGCATTGGAGCGCACGGCGCACCTCGCCCGACTCCTGGGTGCACAGGCGGGCGCCGCGATGACGACAGATGTTGAGGAAGGCGCGCAGCTCCCCTGACCGGGAACGGGTGACGAGCACGCTCTCGCGGCCGATCTGGACGGTGCGGAAGGCGCCGGGTTTGTCGAGGTCGGCGGCGCGCACCGCGCAGAACCAGAGCGATTCGAAGACGCGTTCCTGTTCCTGGCGGAAGATCTCCGGGTCGGTGTAGAAGTGGCCCGGCAGCGTGGTCATCAGGCTGGCGGCGGACGGGGCCTCAGGGGTCGTCGTCACGGTGGCGTACTCCTCCGTACTCCTCAAGCGGGCGCGGCCGTACTCCTCAAGCGGGCGCGGTGGCAAGGCGGCTGGGATCGAAGAGCTCGATGGGGTGCTCGGTGGCGCCCCGCAGCGCCAGATCGGCGACGATCTCGCCGACGACCGGCACGAACTTGAAGCCGTGCCCGGAGAATCCGGCCGCTACGGTGACCGACTCCGGGTGGGCAGGGTGACGGGTGATGACGAAGTGCTCGTCGGGCGTGTTGGAGTACATGCAGGTCGCGGCCTTGAGGAACTGCCCCGGCAGGGAGGGGATATGGCCCGCCATGTGCTCCGCCATCGCCGCGACCTCGTGGTCGTGGACGGTGCGTTCGATGGTCTCCGGAGTGCACGCGGTGCCCTTGCGGAAGAAGGCGACCTTCGCGCCGAGATCCGGCCCGTCGATGGCCGGGAACCCGTAGACCTGCACGTCGTCCGCGTCCTCCCAGATGTAGATCGGGTGGTTCTGCGGCAGGAAGGGCCGTACGCCGCCGGTCGGCTGGAACCAGTACATGACCTGCCGCTCGATGCTGAACGGCACCCCGATGTCGGTCAGGAGCCGCGGCGCCCAGGCACCCGGGCAGATCACCAACTGACCGGCCGTGTACGTGTCCTCGGCGGTGTGCACGCGGACGCCGTCACGGCACGGCTCCCAGCGCGTCATCGGCTCCTCGAAGTGCAGATCGGCGCCCTGCCGCGTGGCGAGCTGCAGATGGGCGGCGACGGTGTTCTCGGGGCGGACGAGGCCGGCCCGCGCCTCGTACAGCGCGACCTCGTCGTCCGTGGGGCTGAGCGTCGGGAAGCGGCGGCGTATCTCGGGGGCGTCGAGCATCTCGTGGGGGAGGTCCCACTGCTGTGCGGAGAGCAGTGAACCGGAGACGGCGCGGCTCTCGGGGCGGCCGACCATCACGCCGCCGCACAGGGTGGCGATCTCGCGGCCGGTGTCGCGCTCCAGGCGTGCGTACAGTTCGTACGAGCGCAGCAGGAGCGGGACGTACGCCGGGTCCTCGAAGTAGGACTGCCGGGTGATGCGCGAGCCCCCGTGGCTCGATCCGCGGTTGTGGACGGGCCCGAACTTCTCCAGGCCGAGGACTCGGGCTCCGCGCGCGGACAGGTGGTGGGCCGCGGCACTGCCCATGCCGCCGAGGCCGATCACGATCACGTCATAGGTGGGGGACACAGAGCTTCCTCCATAACTGCTGCCGCTTGGCCTCTAGCGACGGATGCGGGTCATCTTCGGGTCGAACAGCGGTTCTTCGGCGACCGTCGCGGGGACCTTCTCGCCGAAGTACTCGATGTGCACGCTCGCGCCCGTCTCCAGCGGCGGCAGCCACGCGTAGGCGACACAGCGGCCCAGCGTGTATCCGTAAGAGGCGCTGGTGATGTATCCGGCCGGGGCCCCGTCGACGTACACGGGCTCCTTGCCGAGGACGACGGCGGCCGGATCGTCGAGCAGGAGAGCGGTGAGCTTCCGTTTGGGGGAGGCGAGCTGTTCGAGCGCGGCGCGGCCCACGAAGTCGCCCCGGTCCATGCGGACCGCGAAGCCGACACCCGCCTCGTAAGGGTTGTGTTCGGTGGTCATGTCGTGGCCCCACGCGCGGTACCCCTTCTCCAGGCGCAGGCTGTTGAACGCGGAACGCCCCGCCGCGATCACGCCGTGCCGCTGCCCCGCCTCCCAGAGCGTGTCCCAGAGCCGGAGCCCGGTGTCGGCGCTCGTGTAGAGCTCCCAGCCCAGCTCACCGACGTACGACAGACGCATCGCCGTCACCGGGACATGCCCGATGTACGTCTCCTTGGCCCTGAAGTAGCCGAACGCCTCGTGCGAGAAGTCGTCGCGGGTGAGGGGCTGGACCAGATCGCGGGCGAGCGGGCCCCAGACACCGATGCAGCAGGTCCCCGACGTGATGTCCCGTAGGTGTACGCCGTCGGGGGCGTGGCGCAGGAGCCAGTCCAGATCGGCCGGGCTGTTGGCGCCGACCTGGAAGCGGTGCGGGGCGAGCCGCGCCACCGTCAGGTCCGAGCGGATGCCGCCCGACTCGTCCAGGAGGAGGGTGTACGTCACCGCACCGGGCTTCTTGGCCAGGTTGTTGGAGGTCATGCGCTGAAGGAACGCGAGCGCGCCGGGCCCTGACACCTCCAGGCGGCGCAGGGGAGTCATGTCGTAGAGGGCGACCCTCTCGCGCGTGCCCCGTGCCTCGGCCGCCGCGATCGGCGACCAGTGCCGGGCCGACCAGGCGTCGCGTCCGGGGACCTCGACGTCCGCGAGGAGCGGGGCGTTCGCCTCGTACCAGTGCGGACGCTCCCAGCCGCCGCCCTCCAGGAAGACGGCGCCCAGCTCCTGCTGCCGGGCGTAGAAGGGGCTGACCCGCAGCGGCCGGGGCTGCTCCATGGGCTGCAGCGGATGGAGGACGTCGTAGACCTCGACGAACTGCTGTGCGCCGCGGTCGGCGACGTACGAGGGAGAGCGCTGGGCTTCCTCGAAACGGGTGAGGTCGCAGTCGTGCACGTCGATCGAGGGCCGCCCCTCGACCATCCACTCGGCGACCGCCCTGGCCACGCCCGCGGAGTGCGTCACCCACACCGCCTCGGCCAGCCAGAATCCGCGCAGCGCACGGGACTCGCCGATGACCGGCATCCCGTCGGGGGTGAAGGAGAAGACGCCGTTGAAGCCCTCCGCGACTTCGGTGTCGCGCAGGGGCGGAAGGAGCCAGTGGCAGTCTTCCCAACTCGGCGCGAAATCCCCCTCGGTGAAGGGGTACGAGGACGGCATCTCGGCCGCGTCGTCGTACGCCGGGACTGTGAACGCGTCCACGGGCAGCGGACGGTGGGCGTACGAACCGATGCCGATGCGGTCGGTGTGCTCACGGAAGTACAGATCGCGGTCCTGGAAGCGGAGGATCGGCTTCGAAGCCTCGGTGCGCGGGTCGTTGACGCCTGCGAGTTCGGGGAGCGGTGCGGTCTTCGCGTACTGGTGGGCGAGTGGGAGGAGGGGGATGTCGACACCGGCCATGCGGCTGATCACCGGACCCCAGAAGCCCGCCGCCGTCACGACGTGGTCGGCGGGGAACGTGCCCCGGTCGGTGACGACGGCGGTGACGCGGCCGTCCTCCTGCTCTATGCCGGTGACGGTGTGCCGGTCGAGGAAACGTGCGCCACGCGCGCGTGCCCGCTCGATCTGCGCCCGGCAGGCGAGCACGGCGCGGGCGAGCCCGTCGTCGGGAGTGTGCAGGCCGCCGAGAACCTTGCTCTCGTCGATGAGCGGCCACATCTCTTTGCACCGTGCGGGCCCCACGAGCTCCGCGCGGATGCCCCAGGAAGCGGCGTATCCGGCCTTGCGGTGCAGGTCGGACCAGCGTTCGGGCGTGGTGGCGAGTTCGAGTCCGCCGACCGGGTTGAAGCAGGACAGGCCGTCCACTTCCATGGCCCTGAACTTCTCGACCGTGTACGTCGCGAAGGCGGTCAGTGTCTTGGACGGACCGGTCTGGAAGACCAGGCCGGGGGCGTGCGAGGTGGAGCCTCCGGGGGCCGGGAGCGGCCCCTGTTCGAGGACCGTGACGTCGGTCCAGCCACGGGCGGTCAGTTCGTCGGCGAGAGAGCAGCCGACGATGCCGGCGCCGATGACCAGCACGCGGGGTGGCGAGGAACGGTCGCTCACAGGACCACCACCGAACGCAGGACCTCGCCTCGTTGCATCCGGCCGAACGCCTCCTCGACCTGGTCGAGCGCGATGGTCTCGGAGACGAATCCGTTGAGGTCGAGCCGGCGGCTGAGGTACTGATCGATGAGGATCGGGAAGTCCCGCGTCGGCAGACAGTCGCCGTACCAGGAGGACTTGAGGGCGCCGCCGCGCGAGAACAGGTCGATCAGGGGCAGGTCGATCCTCATCTCCGGGTCGGGCACTCCGACCTGGACGAGCACACCCGCGTGATCGCGCATGTAGAAGGCCTGCTTGTACGTCGACGGGGTGCCGACCGCGTCGATCGCGACGTCGACCCCGAAACCGCCGGTGAGTTCGCGGACCGCCTCGACCGGGTCCGTGCCACGGGAGTTGACGGTGTGGGTGGCGCCGAACCGGGTCGCCCCGTCGAGCTTGGACTCGTCGATGTCGACGGCGATGACACGGCGTGCGCCCGCAAGGGAGGCCCCGGCGATCGCGGCGTCGCCCACCCCGCCGCAGCCGATGACGGCCACGGTGTCGCCGCGGCCCACCTGGCCGGTGTTCACGGCGGCCCCGTATCCGGCCATCACCCCGCAGCCGATGAGCCCGGCGGCCTCGGGGCGTGCCGCCGGGTCGACCTTCACCGCCTGCCCGGCGGCGACCAGGGTCTTCTCGGCGAAGGCGCCGATACCGAGGGCGGGGCTCAAGGGAGTGCCGTCGAGAAGGGTCATGGGCTGGGCGGCGTTGCGTGAGTCGAAGCAGTACCAGGGGCGGCCGCGCAGGCAGGAGCGGCAGGCTCCGCAGGGGGCGCGCCAGGCGAGCACCACATAGTCGTCGGGGGACAGATCGGCGACGTCGGCGCCGACCGCCTCGACGGTGCCTGCGGCCTCATGACCGAGCAGGAACGGGAAGTCGTCGCTGATCGCGCCTTCCCGGTAGTGCAGATCCGTGTGGCAGACCCCGCAGGCCTGCACGGAGACAAGTACCTCTCCCGGTCCGGGATCTGGCACGACGATTGTCTGCACCTCGACGGGTGCGCCCCTTTTCATGGCGACGGCGGCACGGACCTCGTGTGGCACGGCCAGACTCCTCTGCTGTTGCGCTCTGCACGACGGGTTGCGCTATGAGAGACATAGTGGGAACGCCATCAAGAGGCCGTCAAGGGGTGGGAGTTAACCCTTGGCAAATCCGCTGGGCACAGCGAAACGAGGTCGACACGCGACGAGGTCGGCACGCTACGAGGCCGACACGCGACGAGGGCGGCACGCGGCGAGGGCGGCACGCGGCGAGGGCGGCACGCGGCGAGGGCGGCACGCGACGAGGGCGGAACCGGAAATCCCGGTTCCGCCCTCGTCGTTGTGCGCACGCCCAGCGGTGTTGTCCGCGCGTCCAGCGGTGTCCGTCAGAAGCCGAAGCCCATCCGCCGCGACAGCTCCACCGCGGCGGCGACCGTGCGCTTGGCGAGCTCGGTGCGGCGGTCCTCGGTCAGGCGGTACACGGGCCCCGAAGCGCTGAGCGCCCCGATCACCTTGCCGTCGTGTGCGCGCACCGGTGCGGCGACCGCGGCCAGGCCCACTTCGAGCTCCTCCACGGCGATGGCGTAACCCTGGTCGACGACGGCCTCGAGCTCGCCGCGCAGCGCCACCGTCCCGGTCACCGTGTGCTCGGTCAGGCGCGGCAGCGTCCGCGCGATCAGGCCTTCGCGCAGCGTGGTCGGCAGATGGGCCAGGAGGATCTTGCCGCTGGAGGTGGCGTGCAGCGGGGTGCGCCTGCCGAGCCAGTTCTGCGCGGTCACGGACGCGGGGCCGCGGGCCTGCATGATGTTGACCGCGGCGTCGTCGTCCAGGATCGCGATGTTGACCGTCTCGCCCAACTCGTCGGCGAGGTCGCGGCAGACCGGGCCGCCCTCCTGGGAGATGTCGAGACGCACTGCGGCCGCCCCCGCCAGGCGGAGCACGCCGGCCCCCAGGAAGTACTTCCCGCGGTCCTTGGCCTGGCCCACGAGGCCCCGGTTCTCCAGCACGCCGAGCAGCCGGAAGGCCGTCGACTTGTGCACCCCCAACTCGTCGGCGATCTCGGTGACTCCGGCCTCGCCGTGCCGGGCGAGTATCTCCAGGACGGTGACCGCGCGGTCCACGGACTGGACGGATCCCGGGGCCGCCTTCGACTGCTTCTCGCGGGCCTCCTCAGGCTCGTTCTCGCGCGGCTCCCCGATCTGATCAGGCTGTTTCCGCGTGCCGGTCATGTCTTCACTCTCACCACCTCGCGGCCTGTTGAAGCCGCATCTGCGGGAAGCCCTTGACGCGATGGACGTCCCGACCGGATTCTGTTGCGTATAGCGCTCCCTAGTGCGCCATACGAAACATGATGTTACCGAAGGGTCCTGGGTCGAGAAGGGGTCAGGACCGGGCCGAGAGATCAAGAGGGGGGCCCATGATTCCCGTCTGCCGCCTTGAAGACCTCCCCGCGGGCGAATCCGTCCGTGTCGACACCACACCGCCGGTCGCGGTGTTCAACGCCGACGGCGAGATCTACGCCATCGACGACACCTGCAGCCATCAGGACGCCTCTCTCTCCGAGGGCTGGCTCGAGGGCTGTCTGGTCGAATGCCCGCTCCATGCCGCCTCATTCGATCTCCGTACCGGGCTCCCGACCTGTCTGCCAGCCCGCCGCGCCGTGCGCACCCACAGGGTGAGCGTCGACGACGGCACGATCCACGTCCACCTGGTGGCCGAGGAGGGTTCCGCCGCATGAGGACCATCACCGTGGTGGGCGCCTCGCTCGCCGGGCTCTACGCGGCGCGCGAGCTGCGCGCCCAGGGCTACGACGGGCGACTCGTGATCATCGGGGACGAGCCGCACCCACCGTACGACAGGCCGCCGCTGTCCAAGGACTTCCTCACCGGCAAGGCCGACGAGGCCCAACTCGCCCTCTCCGACGACGAGGAGAGCGATGAACTCGCCGCCGAGTGGCTGCTCGGGGTGCGCGCCCGGGGGCTGGACCCGCGCGGCCGCACCGTGCTCCTCGACGACGGCAGGACCATCGCGAGCGACGGCGTGGTCATCGCGACGGGAGCGTCCGCGCGCCGACTGCCGGGCCCCTCTCTGCCAGGGGTGCACACCCTGCGCACCCTGGACGACGCCCGCGCCCTGCGCGGGGAACTGACCGGCGGACCGCGGCGGGTCGTGGTGATCGGCGGTGGCTTCATCGGCGCCGAGACCGCGTCCTCGTGCGCGGCGCTCGGGCACGACGTGACGGTCGTCGAGGCGGCCCCGCTGCCGCTGCTTCCGCAACTGGGCGCGGACATGGCGGCGGTGTGCGCCGGACTGCACGCGCGCGGGGGAGCGGAGCTCGTGACGGGCACCGGTGTCGCCGCGCTGCGCGGCGACACGGCCGTGCGCGGGGTGGAGCTGGCCGACGGCCGTGTGCTCCCCGCCGATGTGGTCGTCGTCGGCATCGGGGCCACTCCCAACACCGGTTGGCTCGCGGGCTCGACCCTCACCCTGGACGACGGAGTGCTCTGCGACGACGGCTGCGTCACCGCACTGCCGCACGTGGTCGCCGTGGGCGATGTCGCCCGCGTGGGCGGCGCGCGCGCCGAGCACTGGACGAGCGCCACGGAGCAACCCCGCGTCGCGGTGCGCAACTTGCTGGCCGGTCACACCGCGGAGACGGTGCGGCCGCTGCCGTACTTCTGGTCCGACCAGTACGGCTCCCGCATCCAGTTCGCGGGGCGGCGGCGCGCCGGCGACACCGTGCGCCTCATCGAGGGCTCGCCGGAGGAGGGGAGCTTCCTCGCCGCGTACGAGCGGGAGGGGCACACCACGGCGGTCCTCGCGATGGACCGGCCGCGCCCCTTCATGCGGATGCGGCGCGGACTCCTCGCGTCGGTGCCCGTGGCGGCCTGACCGGCGGGAGTGCTCCTCGGAGTGCTCCCTGCGCGAAGCTCCTCTTGGTGCGCCTGGAGGTGCGCCTAGGGGTGCGACAGCTGCCCCGCCCCGCCCTGCCGCCGTATGCGTTCCTCGCTCCGCGCCGCCGTCCGGGCCTGTCGACGGGCCCGGCGCCGCTCGCGCCGCAGCTGACGCGCCGTGCTGCTCGGCACCGACACCACGCCGTTCCGTTGGTTCCAGACCTGGCGGGTCACCCACACGTCGAGGACGCCCCAGGTGGCCACCACGGTGCTTGCCACGCTGCTGAGCACCATCGGGAAGGACAGCCAGGATCCGGCCAGCGCGCTCAGGAACGCCGTCATCGCCTGTATCAAGGTCAGCGCCACGATGATCACGGCTCGCACCGCGGCCGTACGCACCGGATCGGGCAGGCGCCGCCTGCGCGCCGGCTCCTCCACCCACAACTCCCTGCGGTCCTCGTCGGCCCCGGGCCGACGCCCGAACGCCTCGTGCTCTTCCGCGGTCGTTCTCTGATGTTCTGCCGTGGCCATCAAATCGTCACTCCCCCGATGCCCCTCGGGCCGTTCGATGAGATGTCGGCGGACCCGACCTCCCAGTGGCTGCCCGGTATACGCAGCTTTACGCCACCTGGTGACGGCATACGGTCCTCCGGTGCCCGCGGTCCCCCAACTCTCGTACTGAAAGACGATCGAGAGGCCCGGAAGATTCCCGCACCGTTCGGAAAAGCGAAGAGATCAGGCCAACTGGGAAGATCGACAAGACGGACTGTGCCAAGTGGCATGTGCCACACGGGGGATGCAATCTCCCGAATTGAAGGGACAACTGGGGACGTCGCTTTTGCGTCACGGCTGAAATCCATCCGGATGCGCCTTCGAGTTGCTCCTGGGTCAGTAGTAGGCTCACGCCGTTTGTTGACGCACATGTGTGCCCCTGGCCAAAGCGCGGCCACAGGGGGCCGATCTGGGGGAGGCCATGCGCTTTCGCGGGAAGTCCATCCGCCGGAAGATCGTGGCATTGCTGCTGGTGCCGCTCATCTCCCTGACCGCGATATGGGGATTCGCCACTTATCTCACCGGTCAGTCGGCCAAGGACCTCATCGACGCCTCCAATGTCGTCGACAAGATCGGCTACCCGATCGAGGACACCGCCAGAGTCGTCCAGCAGGAACGCCGCCAGACCCTCGTCTATCTCGCCGACCCCCGCGCCTCCGACGCGCTCGCCGCACTGCGCCGCAGCCGCACGGCCACCGATGACATGGTCGCCAAAGTCGTGGAGAACGCGGAGCACCCGGACGTGCGGGACGAGATCAGCGGAGAGTCGGCGGACCGGCTCGCCTCGCTCCTCGACTCCTTCGAGGGCATCGAGTCGCTGCGCCGCACGGTCGAGGAAGGCACGATCAGCCGCGCCGGCGCGCTGGAGATGTATACGAAGCTGATCGACCCCTGCTACGGCTTCCTGACGACCCTCCACGGACTCGACGACGTGAAGATGGACCAGCAGGGCCGGGCGCTCGTCGGGGTGAGCCGCGCACGTGAACTGCTCTCCCGCGAGGACGCGTTGCTCGGCTCCGCGCTGGTCGCGCGCCGGCTCACCAAGTCCGAGATCCGGGAGATCTCCGATCTCAGGGCCCAGCGCACGCTGCTGTACGAGGTCAACCTCGCGCAGCTGCCGGAGGACGAGCGCGCCCGGTACGAGCGCTACTGGAACGGCGCCGAGACGACGGAGCTGAGAGCCGCCGAGAAGGCCGTCGTCGAATCCTCGCCCGGCGCCCCGCGCGCCGTCACGTCGGCCCGCTGGGACGCCGCGTCGGGCAAGGCGCTCAAGGATCTCGCCGAGCGCGACAAGGCGGCGGGCGACCGCTACCAGGACCGCGTCGAACCGGTGGCCGTCGGCGTGATCGTGCGCGTCGTCGTGGCAGGCGTGTTCGGCCTGCTCGCCCTGCTCTTCTCGGTCTTCATGTCCGTACGTATCGGCAGCAGCCTCATCCGTGACCTGCGCCGCATGCGCCTGGAGGCCCATGAGGCCTCCGGCGTCCGACTGCCCGGCGTGCTGCGCCGCCTGGCGGCGGGCGAGCACGTCGACGTGGAGACCGAGGCGCCCCGTCTGACGTACGAGAAGGACGAGATCGGCCAGGTCGGCCAGGCGCTCAACACCTTGCAGCGCGCCGCGGTCGAGGCCGCCGTCAAACAGGCCGACCTGCGCCGCGGCGTCTCCGAAGTCTTCGTCAACCTCGCCCGGCGCAGCCAGGTGCTCCTGCACAAGCAGCTCACCCTGCTCGACACGATGGAGCGCAGGACCGAGGACACCGACGAACTCGCCGACCTCTTCCGCCTCGACCACCTCACCACGCGCATGCGGAGGCACGCGGAGGGCCTCGTGATCCTCTCCGGCGCCGCCCCGTCCCGGCAGTGGCGCAAGCCCGTCCAGCTCATGGACGTCGTCCGCGCGGCCGTCGCCGAGGTCGAGGACTACGAGCGCATCGAGGTGCGCCGCCTGCCGCGCATCGCCGTCACCGGGCCCGCGGTCGCCGACCTCACCCACCTGATGGCCGAACTCCTGGAGAACGCCACGGTGTTCTCGCCGCCGCACACCGCGGTGCAGGTCCTCGGCGAGCAGGTCGCCAACGGCTTCACCCTGGAGATCCACGACCGGGGTCTGGGCATGGCGGCCGACGCGCTCCTGGACTCCAACCTCCGCCTCGCGGAGACACCGGAGTTCGAACTCTCCGACACCGACCGCCTCGGCCTCTTCGTGGTGAGCCGCCTCGCCCAGCGGCAGCGCGTACGCGTCTCCTTGCAGCCCTCTCCGTACGGCGGTACCACCGCCGTCGTGTTCATCCCGGAGACGCTGCTCACGGACGACGCGCCGGACACGAACGGTGTCGGGTTCCGCCTCGACAGGCCGCAGCCCAAGCAGGCCGTGGGCCGCGACGCGTCGGGCGACAAGCAGGCCGCGCTCGGTCAGGTGCCCGTACAGCTGCCGGGGCTGCCCGCGTCCGTCCTCGACGGTCCCGTCGAGCTGGAGGCGCCGGTCGGCATGGCGGACCTCGACGCCTTCCCGGGCGGTCTCGGCGACCTCGGCGACCTCGGCGATGTGGACAGCGAGCGCGGCGGGCTCTTCCGGCCGCGCCGCCGTATGACCGGAGTCCCGGGGGACGAGCAGCACCAACAGGCCCGCGAAGAGCGGGAGACGGGTGAGCGCGAGCCGACACGGCCCGACGACCTGCCCTCGCGCAGCAGCAGTGGCAGCGGCAGCGGCAACGTCTTCGGCGGCCCCGGTGAGGACGCGGACTCCGGAGAACCGGTTCAGCTGCCCCGCCGCAGGACCCCGAAGCTGGTCTCCTCGCACGGCCGCCCCGTGACGCACAGCAGGCCCCGGGGCGCCGCGGAGGACGACGACACGGCACCCGAGCGCCCCGAGCGCCCGCAGGCCCCCGTGGGGCGCCCCCAGGGCGGTGCCGTGGACCGCGACCGCTCCCACCGCACCGCGGCCGAGCCCATCGACCTGCCGCGCCGCCCCGAGCCACAGTCCGCCTGGCCCGACCTCTCCCCGCCGCACCGCGACGTCACCGCGGCCGACGCCCCGCCGGACCTCCCGCGGCGCAGCCGGCTCACGCAGAGCGGGCGTACGGAGCCTGCCCGTACGGAAATTCCGCGTGAGGAGCCCACCACCGCCCCCGGCGGACTGCCCCGGCGTGTGCGCCAGGCCAACCTCGCCCCACAATTGAAGGACGGGCCGGAACAGCGTACGGAGCGCGAATCGGCCACGACCAGGCCGGAAGAACGCGACGCCGACGAGGTGCGCAGCCGCATGGCTTCGCTCCAGCGTGGCTGGCAGCGTGGTCGTGAAGAGAACGCCGCGGGCGAAGACGCCTCCGACGGCACAGCACCAGGAACGACATCTGAGGGGGACGGTCGATGACCTCACCGAAGGCCGATGCACGTACCGCCACACCGGGGGGATCGGGAGAGCTCAACTGGCTCCTCGACGAACTGGTGGAGCGGGTCACCAGCATCCGCAAGGCGCTCGTGCTCTCCGGCGACGGCCTGCCCACCGGCCTGTCCAAGGATCTGACCAGGGAGGACAGCGAGCATCTCGCGGCTGTCGCCTCCGGCTTCCACAGCCTCGCCAAGGGCGTCGGACGCCACTTCGAGGCCGGCCGGGTCCGCCAGACCGTGGTCGAGCTCGACGACGCCTTCCTGTTCGTCACGGCCGCGGGGGACGGCAGCGCTCTGGCTGTCCTCTCGGACGCGGACTCCGACGTGGGCCTGGTCGCCTACGAAATGACGCTGCTGGTCAAGAGGGTGGGTGTGCATCTGGGTACGGCGCCGCGCACCGACCTGACCGCGGGAGGGTAGCGGGAGGGTATGAGCGAAGACGGTCAGGGGACACAGGGGACGCATCGCTGGTTCGACGACGACGCCGGACCCGTGGTGCGTCCGTACGCCATGACGCGTGGCCGGACCACCAGTCCGGCACAGCACCGCCTCGATCTGATCGCGGTCGTCATCGCGGAGGCCCGGGCCGGCGACCCGGAAGCGGATCGGACGCTGTCCCCGGAGCACGTGGACATCGTCGGGCTCTGCCGTGACAGCCCCCAGTCGGTCGCCGAACTGGCGGCCGAACTGGACCTTCCCATCGGCGTGATCCGCGTCCTCATCGGCGATCTCGTCGATGACGAACTGGTGCACGTGACACGTCCCGTACCCCCCGCGGAACTCCCGGACGAGAGTATTCTGCGCGACGTGATCAACGGCCTCCGGGCGCTCTGAACAGCGCGGAAGCGGGAGTGAGACGTGACTGGCTGGCAGTTCTGGGTCGACAGGGGCGGCACCTTCACGGATGTCGTCGCGCGGCGTCCCGACGGGCAGCTGCTCACGCACAAGCTCCTGTCCGACAATCCGTCCCGCTATGCCGACGCGGCAGTCGAGGGCATCCGTGAACTCCTGCGCGGCGCCCCTGGCGTCCCGGACGACACGGCGGAGGTGCCCATCGACGTCGTCCGCATGGGTACGACCGTCGCCACCAACGCCCTCCTGGAGCGCAAGGGCGAGCCCACCGCCCTGGTGATCACCCGGGGCTTCGGCGACGCCCTGCGCATCGCCTACCAGAACCGCCCCCGCATCTTCGCCCGCGAGATCGTCCTGCCGGAGCTCCTCTACGACCGGGTGATCGAGGCCGACGAGCGTGTCACCGCCGAGGGCGAGGTCTTACGGGCGCCCGACCTGGAGCAGCTCGAGGGGCCGCTGCGCCAGGCCTACGAGGACGGGATCCGGGCCGTCGCGGTGGTCTGTATGCACAGCCATCTGCACCCCGCCCACGAGCGGGCGATCGCCGAACTGGCCGTCCGCACCGGTTTCCCGCAGGTCTCGCTCTCCAGTGAGGTCAGCCCGCTGATGAAGCTGGTCCCGCGCGGCGACACCGCGGTCGTCGACGCCTACCTGTCGCCCGTCCTGCACCGCTACGTCCAGCACGTCGCCGATGAGCTCAGCGGCGTGCGGCTGATGTTCATGCAGTCGAACGGCGGCCTCACCGAAGCGGGCCAGTTCCGCGGCAAGGACGCGATCCTCTCCGGGCCCGCGGGCGGCATCGTCGGCATGGCCCGCATGTCGCACCGCGCGGGCTTCGACCGCGTCATCGGCTTCGACATGGGCGGCACGTCCACCGACGTGTCGCACTACGCGGGCGAGTACGAACGGGTCTTCACCACGCAGATCGCGGGCGTACGACTGCGCGCGCCGATGCTGGACATCCACACCGTCGCGGCGGGCGGCGGTTCCGTACTCCACTTCGACGGCAGCCGCTATCGCGTGGGCCCCGACTCGGCGGGCGCGACGCCGGGCCCGGCGAGCTATCGGGGCGGAGGCCCGCTCACGGTCACCGACGCCAACGTCGCCCTGGGACGCATCCAACCCACGCACTTCCCCCATGTGTTCGGGCAGGACGGAGACCAGCCCCTCGACGAGGCCCTCGTACGCGAACGCTTCACCGCGCTGGCCCGCGACATCAGGGAACACACCGGCGACGACCGCACTCCGGAGCAGGTCGCCGAGGGCTATCTGCAGATCGCGGTCGCCAACATCGCGGCCGCCGTCAAGCGCATCTCGGTCCAGAAGGGCCACGACGTCACCCGCTACGCCCTCACCACGTTCGGCGGCGCGGGCGGCCAGCACGCCTGCATGGTCGCCGACTCGCTCGGCATCCGCACCGTCCTCGTACCCCCGATGGCGGGAGTGCTCTCCGCGCTCGGCATCGGCCTCGCCGACACCACCGCGATGCGCGAGCAGTCCGTGGAGGCCCGCCTCGAACCGTCCGAGATGCCGCGCGTCCTGAAGACCGCCGACGACCTGGAGGAAGCGGCCCGCGCCGAACTCGTCGCCGAGGACGTGCCCGAGGACCGGGTCCGCGTCACACGCCGTGCCCAGCTGCGCTACGACGGCACCGACACCACGCTCACCGTGGAGCTCACGGAGCCGGACCGCATGATCCGCGTCTTCGAAGAGCGCCACCGCACCACCTACTCCTTCACCCTGGACCGCCCCGTCGTCGTCGAGTCCCTCTCCGTGGAGGCCACCGGCCTGACCGAGCAGCCCGACCTCTCCGCGCTCGCCGGTGACACGCCCCCAGGGGCTCCAAAGACCGTGAGCCTGCACACGGGCGGCACGTGGCGCGACGTGCCCCTGCACCGCCGCGAGGAGTTGCCGCCCGGCCAGAGCGTCGACGGACCCGCGATCATCACCGAGGCCAGCGCCACGACGGTCGTGGACGACGGCTGGCAGGCGGCCATGACACCCGAGGGCCACCTGGTGATGGAACGCGTGGTGGTACCCGAGGGTTCCGGCGCGAGCACCGCGGCCGACCCCGTCCTCCTGGAAGTCTTCAACAACCTCTTCATGTCGATCGCCGAACAGATGGGCGCCCGCCTGGAGTCCACGGCCCAGTCGGTCAACATCAAGGAGCGGCTCGACTTCTCCTGCGCCCTCTTCGACCCGGACGGCAATCTCGTCGCCAACGCCCCGCACATCCCCGTGCACCTGGGCTCGATGGGCACCAGCGTGAAGGAGGTGATCCAGCGCCGCGGCAGCGGCATGCGCCCCGGGGACGCCTACGCGGTCAACGACCCGTACCACGGCGGAACTCACCTCCCGGACGTCACCGTGATCACTCCGGTCTTCGACACGGCGGGGGAGCAGTCCGGCTCGGAGACCTCAAGGGAGCGGATCCTCTTCTACGTGGCGTCGCGCGGGCACCACGCGGAGATCGGCGGCATCGCCCCCGGCTCCATGCCGGCGAACAGCCGCACCATCGAGGAGGAGGGCGTCCTCTTCGACAACTGGCTCCTTGTGGAGGGCGGCCGTTTCCGCGAGGCCGAGACCCGGAGCCTGCTCACCGACGCCCCGTACCCCTCCCGCAACCCGGCGACCAACCTCGCCGACCTGCGCGCCCAGATCGCCGCCAACCAGAAGGGTGTCGACGAAGTCGCCCGCATGATCGAGAACTTCGGGCTCGACGTCGTCCAGGCGTACATGAGGCACGTACAGGACAACGCCGAAGAGGCGGTACGCCGTGTCATCGACGCCCTGGAAGAGGGCGAGTTCACCTATCCGACCGATTCGGGAGCCGTCATCCGGGTCCGCGTCTCGGTGGACCGCGAGGCCCGCTCGGCGACCATCGACTTCACCGGTACGTCTCCCCAGCTCGCCACGAACTTCAACGCGCCCTTCGCGGTGGTCAACGCCGCGGTCCTCTACGTCTTCCGCACCCTGGTGGCCGAGGACATCCCGCTCAACGACGGCTGCCTGCGCCCGCTGCGCATCGTCGTACCGCCGGGCTCCCTGCTCGCACCCGAGCCACCGGCGGCCGTCGTCGCCGGGAACGTCGAGACCTCACAGGCCATCACCGGCGCGCTCTACGGCGCGCTCGGCGTCCAGGCCGAGGGCTCGGGGACGATGAACAACGTCACCTTCGGAAACGACCGCCACCAGTACTACGAGACGGTGGCATCGGGATCCGGAGCGGGCGACGGATTCGACGGGGCGTCCGTCGTCCAGACCCACATGACCAACTCCCGGCTCACCGACCCCGAAGTGCTCGAATGGCGCCTGCCCGTGTTGCTCGAGGAGTTCGCGGTGCGCCGGGGGAGCGGTGGTACCGGGGCGTGGCACGGCGGTGACGGCGCCGTGCGCCGCATCCGCTTCCGCGAGCCGATGACGGTGTCCACGCTCTCGCAGCACCGCAGAGTGGCGCCGTACGGCATGGCGGGCGGCAGCCCCGGAGCGCTCGGCACCGGCCGTGTGGAGCGCGCCGACGGCCAGGTCCAGACGCTGGCAGGCAGCGACTTCGCGGAAGTGGGCCGCGGTGACGTACTCGTGATCGAAACCCCCGGCGGCGGCGGATACGGTCGCACCCCGCACGACAGCAGCACATCAAGCGCATCCCCCGAAACACACGCACCCCCCGAAGCAACTGATCCAGGAGTAGCGAGCGATGATCTTCAAGCGTTCTGAGCGCGGCAAGGCCCCAGTCGAGCCGGTCACGCTGAAGATCCTGGTGGCGGGCGGCTTCGGCGTGGGCAAGACGACCCTCGTCGGCGCGGTCAGCGAGATCAAACCGCTGCGCACCGAGGAGCTGCTCAGCGAGGCGGGCCGCCCGATCGACGACACCAGTGGCGTCTCGGGCAAGCACACCACCACTGTCGCCATGGACTTCGGCCGGATCACGCTCCGCGAGGACCTGGTCCTCTACGTCTTCGGCACCCCGGGCCAGGACCGCTTCTGGTTCCTCTGGGACGAGCTGGCCACCGGGGCGCTCGGCGCCGTGGTCCTCGCGGACACCCGCCGCCTCGAGGACTGCTTCGCGGCCGTCGACTACTTCGAGCGGCGCTCCATACCCTTCGTCGTCGGCGTCAACTGCTTCGAGGGCGCGTCCCGCTACCCCGCCGACGCCGTGCGCCAGGCGCTGGACCTCGACCCCGGCGTCCCCGTGGTGATGTGCGACGCGCGCGAGCGGCAGTCCGTCAAGGAAGTGCTCATCGGAGTGGTGCAGCACGCGATGGCGGCAGCCGCGGCGGCCAGGGAGCCCGCGACCACCTGACCGTGTCTTCTTGTGGCCGTGTCTTCTTGAGAGCCGCGAGTACGCGTGCGCAACCGCGGCCCGTACCCCCGGCCGAGCGGGGTACGGGCCGCGGTCATCCTCGGCTCAGCTCGCGCCGTCCTCGTGCCAGCCGAAGCTTCGCTCCACCGCCTTGCGCCAGTTGCCGTACTCGCGATCGCGTGTGTCCGTCTCCATCGACGGCGTCCACTCGGCGTCCTGCTGCCAGTGCGCCTTCAGCTCGTCGAGGTCGTTCCACACGCCGGTCGCGAGCCCGGCGGCGTACGCGGCGCCCAGGCACGTCGTCTCGGTGATCTTCGGCCGGATCACCGGCACTCCCAGGACGTCCGCCTGATGCTGCATCAGCAGATTGTTCTTGGTCATGCCGCCGTCCACCTTCAGGGTCCGCAGCTGCACCCCGGAGTCCTGGTACATGGCGTCGACGACCTCGCGGGTCTGCCAGCTGGTCGCCTCCAGTACGGCGCGTGCCAGATGCGCCTTGGTCACGTACCGGGTGAGCCCGGTGACGACGCCGCGCGCGTCGGAGCGCCAGTAGGGCGCGAAGAGGCCGGAGAACGCGGGCACGATGTACGCCCCGCCGTTGTCCTCCACGCTCGCGGCCAGGGGCTCGATCTCATCGGCGTTGCGGATGATGCCGAGCTGGTCGCGGAACCACTGCACCAGGGCGCCGGTGATCGCGATGGCCCCTTCGAGGCAGTAGACGGGCGCATCGGAGCCGATCTTGTAGCCCATCGTGGTGAGCAGCCCGTTCTTCGAGGGGACGGGCCGGTTACCGGTGTTGAGCAACAGGAAGCTGCCGGTTCCGTACGTGTTCTTGGCCGTCCCTGTGTCGTAGCAGGCCTGCCCGAAGATGGCCGCCTGCTGGTCGCCGAGTGCGGAGGCGACCGGCACTCCGGAGAGCTGCCCGACCGCTGTGCCGTAGACCTCGGCCGATGACTTGATCTCCGGGAGGATCGCCTCGGGGACGTTCATCGCGGACAGGATCGACTGGTCCCACTGGAGGGTGGCCAGGTTCATCAGCATGGTGCGCCCGGCATTGGTGACGTCCGTGACGTGCACACCGCCGTCCGTGCCACCGGTGAGGTTCCAGATCAGCCAGGAGTCGATGGTGCCGAAGGCGATCTCGCCGCGCTCGGCGCGGGCCCTGAGCCCGGGCACGTTGTCGAGCAGCCAGGCCGCCTTGGGCCCGGAGAAGTAGCTCGCGAGGGGCAGTCCGGTCTGCTCCCGGAACCTGTCCTGGCCGTCCGCGCCGCCCAGCTCGTTGCAGAGAGCCGATGTCCGGGTGTCCTGCCAGACGATCGCGTTGTGCACGGGCTTGCCGGTGGCGCGGTCCCACAGGACGGTCGTCTCGCGCTGGTTGGTGATGCCGAGTGCGCTGAGCTGGTCGGCACGGAGCCCTGCCTTGGCGATCGCTCCCGCGACCACGGCCTGCACCTTCGACCAGATCTCGGCGGCGTCGTGCTCCACCCACCCGGGCTTGGGAAATATCTGACGGTGTTCGCGCTGGTCGACGGCGACGATCTCGCCCGCGTGATTGAAGATGATGCAGCGGCTTGAGGTGGTGCCCTGGTCGATGGCGGCGACGAACTTCTCGGAGTTGTCCGGCATGGCTACCCCTTGAATCAGAAGGCTGCGTTGTAGATGAGACCTGCGAGCGCTCCGCCGATCAGCGGCCCGGCCACGGGGATCCAGGCGTAACTCCAGTCGGATGTGCCCTTGTTCGGGATCGGCAGGAACGTGTGCACGATGCGCGGGCCCAGGTCGCGGGCCGGGTTGATGGCGTAGCCGGTGGGCCCGCCGAGCGAGAGGCCGATGCCGACGACCAGGAAGGCGACGATCAGCACGAGCGTGCCGGACTCGCCAAGCCCCTTGGTCAGGCCGAACGCGAGGAGCGGAAGCACCAGGGCGATGGTCCCGATGATCTCGGTGAGGAGGTTGGCGACCGGGTTACGGATCTCGGGGATGGTCGAGAAGATGCCGAGGGTCGGCGTCGGCTGGTCCACGCCCTGGGTGTCGCCCTTCGTGCCACGCGGGACGTTGGCGTTGAACTGCGCGAAGTAGACGAGATACGCGAGTACGGCGCCGAGCATGGCGCCGACCATCTGCCCGAGCAGGTAGACCCAGACCTTGTCCCACTTGCCCGTGTCGATCGCGATGCCGAGGGTGACGGCGGGGTTGAGGTGGCCCCCGGAGAGCGGCGCGGCGGTGTACGCCCCCGCCATCACGCCGAAGCCCCATCCGAAGGCGATGACGATCCATCCGGAGGCTTTGGCCTTCGAGTAATTCAGGGTGACGGCGGCACATACGCCGGCGCCGAAGAGAATGAGAATCGCGGTGCCGATGGTCTCACCGACGAAAATGTCCCCATTCGAGTACATGGCGGCTCCTAGGGCCTTGCCCGGGGCGGTGGCCCCGGTACTCCGTGCTGGGTGCGTTCCACGACTACTGCCTGGCAGGGCACGGTGATGTCAGCCGAGGGCAGGGGTGTCCCGCGCCCCGCCCGGCTTTCATGGCGAGCGTGCCGTCGCAGTCGAATCGCCCAGAGGGGGATGACCCGCTGAACAGCCCTTGGTGCAGACCCTTCGAGCGTGCAGGGGCCCTGAGCGGCGCGGAGCCAAAAGTGCGGCGATGCCGACTGACACCGGAAGTGTTCACCGGTGGTGATGGAGCGTCAAGGTCGCGGACGGCAACGGTTAACCGGCGTGAGCGCTTCCCCAAGGACCTGTCCAGATCTTCCCCGCGATCCGTCCTCGGCCTTCCCCCGTGACGATCAGCGCAGGGCCGGTGAGAGGGCTCAGCGCACCGCGACGACCGAGGACCCGTGCCCGAAGAGACCTTGATTCGCCGTGATGCCCGCACGCGCCCCCACGACCTGCCGCGCCCCCGCTGTTCCCCTCAACTGCCATGTCAGTTCGCACACTTGGGCAATGGCCTGGGCCGGAACGGCCTCTCCGAAGGAGGCGAGCCCGCCGCTGGGGTTGACCGGTATGCGCCCGCCCGGAGAGGTCGCCCCCTCCCGCAGCAGTTTGGCCCCCTCTCCCTCGCCGCAGAGCCCCAAGTCCTCGTACCACTGGAGTTCGAGCGCGGTGGAGAGGTCATAGACCTCCGCGAAGGAGAGCTCCTCGGGCCCGATGCCCGCTTCTTCGTAGGCCGCGCGCGCGATGGAGGCGCGGAACGTCGTGTCGGCCGGAGCCACGGCGGCCGCGGAGTCCGTCGCGATGTCCGGCAGGTCGAGGACGGTGGTCGGATAGGTCGGGGTCACCGTGGACACGGCCCGGATGCGCACCGGGTCGGGCGCGCCGTGCCGCCGCGCGAACTCCATGCTGGAGAGCACGAGCGCCGCCGCTCCGTCGGAGGTCGCGCAGATGTCGAGCAGCCGCAGGGGATCGGCGACGACGGCCGACGCGGCCACTTCCTCGGCGGAGACCCTCTTTCGGTAGCGCGCGTTCGGATTGAGCGCCCCCGCTGCCGCGTTCTTCACCTTGACCTGGGCGAAGTCTTCCAGCGTGTCGCCGTGCACCGCCATCCTGCGGCGTGCGTACAGGCCGAAGTACGTGGGGTTCGTGGCGCCGAGGACCCGGAACCGCAGCCAGTCCGGATCGTCGTGCCGGTCCCCTCCCGCGGGCCTGAAGAACCCCTTGGGTGCGGCATCGGCCCCGACGACCAGGACGACGTCGGCGAGGCCCGCCAGAATCTGTGTGCGCGCCGTGTTGATCGCCTGCGCCCCCGAGGCGCACGCCGCGTACACGCTCGTCACCCGCGCGCCCTGCCAGCCGAGCGCCTTCGCGAACGTCGCCCCGGCCACGTACCCGGGATAGCCGCCGCGCACCGTGTCCGCGCCGACGATCGAACCCACGTCGCACCAGTCCACCCCGGCGTCGGCGAGCGCCGCGCGGGCCGCCGCTGTCCCGTACTCGATGAAACTCCGGCCCCACTTGCCCCACGGGTGCATGCCCGCGCCGAGCACCGCCACCTCGCTGGTCATGCGCCCACCCCCACAGGCCGCCAGTACCACGTCGTCCACGCCGTCTCGGCATCCTCATCGAGGACGCCGGGGACGACCTCCACCTCCATGCCGACCTCCAGATCGGCGACGGTGACCCCCGAAACCGCCTGGCCGAGCACCACCATGCGCTCCGCTTCCAGCTCCACAGCGATCAACGCGTAGGGCTGCCACGGAAGTTCCGGATCGGACGCATAGGGTGACGGCGGCCGGTAGCGGCTGTCCGTGTACGACCAGACGCGGCCGCGAGGGGAGAGCGGCACCTCGTCGAGGTCACCGCCCGAGCAGCCGGGATTGCGGCAGAAGCCGTCCTCGCGAGGGAAGAAGACGCAGGCGCAGGCCGAGCAGCGCGTGCCCAGAAGGCGGAAGTTGTCTCCCTCCCCGGCGAACCAGCCGGCCACCACAGGAGTACGCGTACGCGACAAGGCTCCTCCACGACACTGGATACCACGACACCGAATCTGACGGAACGTCAGAAGTGTGCCACGGGCAACCGGATCACGTCAGTAGCGAGGCACTCACTACTTCCCGTCCAACGAGCCGCGTGCCACGGGGAAGTCGAAGTACGTGTCCGGGAAGAGCTCGGGCTTGTGGGTGAAGTGCCACCACTCCTCGGGAAGGTTCACGAAGCCGACCTTGGCCAGCGCGCCCCGCAGCAGATCACGGTTGGCGCGCTGCTTGCCGTTGATCCGGGGATCGTCCGTGTGGGAGAGGGTGTCGAAACAGTCGAACCCCGTCCCCATGTCCAGGGAGTTGTCGGGGAACCGCTCGCTCTTGGGCCCGTAGCAGGGTGTGAGCGCCTCTCCGGGGATGTACGGACGCGTCGGCAGGGCAGGCAGTTTCACGACCGTCAGATCGAGCGTCGAGCCGCGGCTGTGCCCGGACTTCGCCGCGATGTAGCCGTCCTCGAACAACCGCGACTTGTCGACATGGGGATAGAACTCCGCCTTCATGCGTACGTCGCCGAGGTCCTCGGCCCAGCGCACGAACTGGTCGACCGCCCGCTGCGGCCGGTAGCAGTCGTACACCTTCAGGGAGTAGCCCTTGCGCAGCAGCGTCCGCTGGGCCTTGTGCAGCGCCTTGGCCGCGGGCTTCGTAAGGATGCACATCGGCTTCCTGTAGCCGTCGACGGGCTCGCCCACGAAGTTGTGCGGCGTGAAGTAGCGCATCTCCTGGATGATCGTCGGGTCGACGTCGCGCAACGCCACGAACGCGTCGGGGGCCTTGGGTTCGGGCTTCGCGTGGGCGGGCGCGGGGGTGACGGCCACGGCGACCAGAGCGGTGGCGGTGACGGCGAGATTCCGCAGGGCGGGGGCAAGTCCTGTCATGAACCCTGCATTTATCAGGATCCGGCCCCGGAGGGAAAGACCGTCACCGCAGTGATCGGATACAGTCCGCGGCGTGTCCGTACCTCCGTCGCACCCCTCGCCCCAGCCACGCACCCAGGGCTCGCACTGTTCCAGCTGCGGTTCGCCCTACGGGGAACAGCTCTCGGCCTGGCCCCGCACCTGCCCCGCCTGCGGCACGGTCGCCTACCGCAATCCGCTGCCCGTAGCGGTGGCGCTGCAGCCCGTGTACGACACCAAGGGCACCGCCCTTGTCGTCGTGACCCGGACCATCGCCCCCGCGCGCGGGGGAGTGGCCCTGCCCGGAGGGTTCATCGACGACCGGGAGGACTGGCGGGCCGCCGTCGTCCGCGAGCTGGAGGAGGAGACCGGCATCAGCGCGGCCGCACGCGACGTACGCCTCGCGGACGCCCTCAGCTCCGCCGACGGCTACCTGCTGCTCTTCGGCCTCCTGCCCGAGCGCCCGGCCGCCGACCTGCCGGACCCGGCACCCACGGACGAGACCGAAGGCTGGCACCTGCTGCACCGCCCGGCCGAAATGGCCTTCCCGCTGCACACGTTGGCGGTACGCGCCCTGTTCGAAGGGCGCTACATCTGACGCTGCGAAACTCCCCGCACCGTCACCCGCAGCCCGACCTCGCCCGCGGCCTCCTCGCCATCGCGGCCGTCCCGCTCGACCACCACGCTCCCGTCGACCCACCGCGCGGCGAACCGCTCGATCTCCGGCTGCTCCCACCCGTCACCCGCGTCCCTGACCACCAGACCACCGCCCGTACGCCCCGGCGCCGGCGCCCACACCTCCAGTTCGAGCCCGCCGTCGGCGCCCCGCACCGGCAACACCGCACCGGCACGCGCGAGCACCGGGACACGGGACAGCGGGGCCTCCAGAACTACACGGGCAGGCCCTTCGTACGCCCGGCCGGTCGCCGTGTCGTACCAACGGCCCGGTGGCAGCCGCACTGTGCGGCGGACCGCCCCCGGCTCGAACACGGGCGCCACAAGAAGGCAGTCCCCGAGCAGGAACGCGTCCTCGCAGTCACGCAGCGCCCGGTCCTCCGGGCTGCCCCACCACAGGGGCCGCACATACGGCGTACCCGTACGCCGCGCCAGATGCGCGAGCGTCACGAAGTACGGCAGCAGCCGCCGCCGTTCCACGAGCGCCACGCGCGCGTGCTCCAGCACATCGGGACCGAACTCCCAGGGCTCCCTGCGACCGGCCCGCAGCGCGGCATGCGTACGGAACAACGGCAGATACGCACCGAGCTGGAACCACCGCAGATACAGCTCGGGCGACGGACTGCCGTCGAACCCGCCCACATCAGGACCCGAGTACGGCACCCCGCACAGCCCCAGGCCCAGGACAAGCGACAGGGACGCCCGCAGGCCGGGCCACCCTGTGGCCACATCCCCGGACCACGTCCCTCCGTAGCGCTGCATTCCCGCCCACCCGGAGCGCGAGAACAGGAACGGCCGCTCCTGGGGGTGCAGTTCGCACAGCCCCTCGTACCCGGCGCGGGCCATGCCGAGGCCGTACACGTTGTGCGCCTCACGGTGGTCGCCGCCGCGTCCCTCCAGGGAATGCCGGGCCGAGCGCGGCAGCGTCGGCTCCCCGAAGGCGGCGAAGGACACCGGCTCGTTCATGTCGTGCCAGAAACCCGCGAACCCCTGGGCGAGCCGCTCCTTGTAGAGGCCGCCCCACCAGGCCCGCACCCGCGCGTCCGTGAAGTCCGGATAGACCACGTCGCCCGGCCAGACGAGCCCGTGCACCGCCCGCCCCGCGGCATCCCGCACGAAGGCGTCCGCGGCTCTGCCACTGTCGTAGACCTCATTGCCCGGCTCCGCCTTCACCGCGGGGTCGACGATCGACACCAGGCGCACGCCGTCCTTGAGCAACTCGTCGGCCAACTGGGGTATGTGCGGATAAGCCACCTTGTCGACGGTGAACACCTGGTGCGCCTCGTAGTGATCGATGTCCAGATGGAGGGCGTCCAGCGGCAGCCCTCGCTCCCGGTAGCCCGCGACGATCCGCCGCACCTCCTGCTCACCGCCGAAGCCCCACCGCGCGTGATGGTGCCCGAGCGCCCACGAGGGAGGAAGCGCGGGCGGCCCCGTGAGCGAGGCCCAGGTGTGCAGCACGCGCGCGGGAGTGCCCACCATCACCCAGCACCGCAGCGGACCGCCGTCCATGCGCACCTCGCACGAACCCGCCCTGTCGTGCCCGGAGCCCGCACCCACCTCCCCCTCGCGCACCGCCACGGTGCCGTCCCAGGTGTTGTCGTGGAACACCAGATGACAGCCGACATCGGCCACCACGAGCTGCACGGGCATGGTGATGTACAACGGGTCGTCACCAGGCCCGAACGATCCCCCCGGATCGGTGTTCCACATCCGATACGTCCCGTTCCGCAGCCGAGGCCCCCGCGCGCGTCCCCCGAGCCCGAAGAACCGGGCGTCCGCCGCCACTTGCGAGCGCTGGAGCCAGCGCGCCGCGCCCCCGTCGACCGGCTCCCACCAGCGCGGCGGCAGATCGCGGCGCAGCGTCATGCCGCCGGGCGTCTGCAACTCCACGGCGCCGAGCCGCGAGACGACCACCGTCGCCCGCTCCGACACCACACGCCAGCCGCCCTCCTTGTCCGGCTCCAGGACGGCCCGCGGATCCGCCTCGGGGCTCCCGCTGACGAGCGCGTACGAAGGATCGGGCTCCGCACCGTCCCATCCCCAGAACACGGCCCCACCCGTCGTGACCCGCACCCGCAGCTCGGAACGGGCGAACCGCACAACGCCGCCCCCCGGCCCCGGCTCCACGCCCGTCACCGCACCGGGCACCCGCGCGCGCTCCGCACCCCGGGGGGCGAGCGCGGCCGCGTCCACCCGCCGCCTACGCCAAGAGGACCGCACCGCACGCAACCCCTGCGCCGTACCGACCAAGCTGACAGCCTTCATCGAACGCACCAGGTCACGACCGTTCATGCTGCTCACCCTGCCACCGAAGAGGCCGCCCGTATGCATCGTTCAGCTGCCGTTCACCTGGGCCGACGGCACATAGTCGCCTCGCCGACTGTGTGAGGCACGCCCTGGTGCCGAAATCGATCACGTGGCATCGTCCCTGTCAGCCGTGTGGTGCGCACAAACAAGCTCGCGCACCACACACGCATACGACGCGTACGTAAAGCCCGGGAGCCGCCCCATGTCCTCAGCGAACCCCTCACCGCTCTGGCAGCCCGACCAGGAACGGATCGCCGCAGCGCAGATCACGCGCTTCCAGGCATGGGCCGCCGAGCACCACGGAGCACCCGCCGACGGCGGTTACGCGGCCCTGCACCGCTGGTCCGTGGACGAACTGGACACGTTCTGGAAGGCGGTCACCGACTGGTTCGACGTACGGTTCACGACGCCCTACGCGCGCGTACTGGGCGACCGCTCGATGCCGGGCGCCGAATGGTTCCCCGGAGCCACGCTCAACTACGCCGAACACGCACTGCGCGCCGCCGAGGATCCCGCCCGCGCGGGCGACCCGGCTCTCCTCCATGTCGACGAGACCCACGAGCCGTCCGCCGTCACCTGGGGCGAGCTGCGCCGCCAAGTAGGCTCCCTGGCGGCGGAGCTGCGCACCCTCGGCGTACGCCCCGGGGACCGCGTCAGCGGCTACCTCCCGAACATCCCGCAGGCCGTCGTCGCCCTCCTGGCCACCGCGGCCGTCGGCGCCGTCTGGACGTCCTGCGCCCCGGACTTCGGCGCCCGCAGCGTCCTCGACCGCTTCCAGCAGGTCGAACCGGTCGTCCTGTTCACCGTCGACGGCTACCGCTACGGCGGCAAGGAGCACGACCGCCGCGACGCCGTCGCCGAGCTGCGCCGCGAACTGCCCACCTTGCGCGCCGTCGTCCACATCCCGCTCCTTGGCACCGAAGCCCCCGAAGGCGCCCTGGAATGGGATGCCCTCACCGCATCGGACACGCTTCCCGTCTTCGAGCCGGTCCCGTTCGACCACCCCCTGTGGGTGCTCTACTCCTCCGGCACGACCGGCCTGCCCAAGGCCATCGTCCAGTCCCAGGGCGGCATCCTGGTCGAACACCTCAAGCAGCTCGGCCTGCACTGCGACCTGGGCCCCGACGACCGCTTCTTCTGGTACACGTCCACCGGCTGGATGATGTGGAACTTCCTCGTCTCCGGCCTCCTCACCGGCACCACGATCGTCCTCTACGACGGCAGCCCCGGCTATCCCGACACCGGCGCCCAGTGGCGCATCGCCGAACGCACGAAGGCCACCCTCTTCGGCACATCGGCTGCGTACGTCATGGCCTGCCGCAAGGCCGACGTGCACCCGGCCCGCGACTTCGACCTCTCGACCGTGAAGTGCGTCGCCACCACAGGATCCCCGCTGCCGCCCGACGGATTCCGCTGGCTGCACGACGAGTTCGAGGACACCCCCGGCGGCCTGTGGATGGCCTCGGTCAGCGGCGGCACGGACGTCTGCTCCTGCTTCGCAGGAGCCGTACCCACCCTGCCCGTCCACATCGGCGAGCTCCAGGCCCCCGGCCTCGGCACGGACCTGCAGGCCTGGGACCCCCAGGGCAAGCCCCTCGTCGACGAGGTCGGCGAACTCGTCGTCACCAACCCGATGCCGTCCATGCCCATCCACTTCTGGAACGACCCGGACGGCAGCCGCTACCACGACAGCTACTTCGACACCTATCCCGGCGTCTGGCGCCACGGCGACTGGATCACCGTGACCCCGCACGGCTCGGTCGTCATCCACGGCCGCTCCGACTCCACGCTCAACCGCCAGGGCGTACGCATGGGATCGGCCGACATCTACGAAGCCGTCGAACGCCTCCCCGAGATCCGCGAATCCCTCGTCATCGGCGTCGAACAGCCCGACGGCGGCTACTGGATGCCCCTCTTCATCCACCTCGCCCCCGGCGCCACCCTCGACGACGGCCTGCGCGACCGCATCAAACAGACGATCCGCGCCCAGCTGTCCCCGCGCCACGTCCCCGACGAGGTCATCGAGGTACCCGCCATCCCGCACACCCTCACCGGCAAACGCATCGAGGTCCCGGTCAAGCGGCTGCTCCAGGGCACCGCACTGGACAAGGCGGTCAACCCCGGCTCGGTGGACAACCTCGACCTGCTCCGCTTCTACGAGGACCTGGCCCGCGAACGCTCCTGATCTCCCGCCAAGCCGCCGTTGTCAGTGCTCGCAGTTACTGTGAGTGAGCATTGATCGACGGACCGCAGGGGGAATCATGACGCGCACGCAACCCATCACCACGCGACGCGCACTACGCCGCGAAGTCGCCGGAATCATCGGCCTGTTGGCCGACGCGGACGACTTCGCGGCGATGCGCCGCTACCGCACCTTCACCTTCGACGACCACAAGACCTACCTCCGGCAGGCCGAAGGCCTCCTCAGGTCACTCGCGTCCGACGGCGGGCACACCACCATCGCGCTCTTCGACCCCCAGGAGTACGAGGAGTACTGCGCCGACACCGGCTTGAACCCCGACGCCCCCGCAAGCCGCACCCGCTTCACCGCGGAACTGGCAGCCACCGGACCCACCGTCCCGTACGACGGCCAGCCCCTCTCCGCACTCCTTCCCGACCTCGTCGACGAGGCGGTCCGCCGGGCCACCTGGGAGTACGCGACGATGTTCCTGGCCCGACTCGGCACCTGCGCGGTCTGCGGCGAGGACATCGGCCGAGACGCCTTCAGCCGGGCCTCGGACCTGCTCGTCCAGCTGCTCGACAGCTCCGATTCCGGCACCCGGCACCTCGTCTGCAGCGTGCCGACCTCCCCGGAGACACTCCTCGCCGCACTGCACGCCGCACAGGACACCGACGGCAACGCGGTGCTCGACGAGACCGAAGCCCTGGAGTTCACCACGGTCCTCGCGGTCGGGATCGCCACCCACAGCGCCGCGGGCCTGGTGATGCGCACCACCGCGGACGGCAGGCCCGACCGTGTCCAGGGCTGGCGCCTGCACGGCGAGCGACTGCTGCCCCTCACCGCCGCCGAGGTCTTCGACGCCTACTGCACCGACGCGGTGTCAGGAGACCTCGTCGCCCCGGAATCCGGCGTCGACTACTGCGCCGCACCGCCCATCGGGAACGACGGGCCCGAAGGAGGACACCGGCACTGAACGACGAGGGGCGCCCCACCCGTGCCGGATGGAGCGCCCCTCACACACTTGATTCGGCTACTCGCCGGACAGAACCGCCTGCGCGGCCTTCCGGGCCTCCTCGGCGGTGTCCGCGGCACGCGCGGCGGAGGCCGCACGCTCGCACTGAGCCAGCGTGTACTTGCCCAGGGTCGCCCGCACGTAAGGAATGGACGCCGCACCCATCGACAGAGAGGTGACACCGAGGCCGGTCAGCACACACGCGAGCAGCGGGTCGGACGCTGCCTCGCCACACACACCACAGCTCTTGCCCTCGGCCCTGGCCGCCTCGGCGGACAGCGAGACCAGGTCGAGCAGCGCGGGCTGCCACGGGTCCTGGAGCCTGGACACGGCGCCCACCTGACGGTCGGCCGCAAAGGCGTACTGCGCGAGGTCGTTGGTGCCGAGCGAGAGGAACTCGACCTCCTGGAGAATCGAGCGCGCCCGCAGCGCGGCCGACGGAATCTCCACCATGGCACCGAACTTTGCCTGCAGCCCCGCCTCACGGCACGCGTCCGCGAACGCCTTGGCGTCGATACGGTCGGCGACCATCGGCGCCATGACCTCGAGGTAGACCGGCAGCCCTTCCACGGCCTTGGCCAGCGCCGTCAGCTGCGTGCGCAGCACATCGGGGTGATCGAGCAGCGACCGCAGCCCACGGACTCCGAGCGCCGGGTTCGGCTCATCGCCGGGCGTCAGGAAGTCGAGCGGCTTGTCGGCACCCGCGTCGAGCACACGCACGACGACACGACCTTCGGGGAAAGCCTCGAGCACCTTGCGGTACGCCTCGACCTGCTTCTCCTCCGACGGAGCCTTGGTGCTGTCGTCGAGGAAGAGGAACTCGGTCCGGAAGAGACCGACACCCTCGGCCCCGGCCGCCACAGCCGCCGGCACATCAGCGGGACCGCCGACGTTGGCGAGCAGCGGCACCTTGTGCCCGTCGGACGTCGCACCCGGACCGGTCGACGCGGCAAGCGCCGCCTTGCGCTCAGCGGCCGACGCCTCGAGCTGAGCGCGCTTCTCGGCGCTCGGCTCGACGAAGATCTCACCGGTGCTGCCGTCCACGGCCACGACCGTGCCCTCGGCCAGCTCACCGGCGCCCGGCAGAGCGACAATGGCGGGGACACCGAGCGCCCGCGCGAGAATCGCGCTGTGACTGGTCGGCCCGCCCTCCTCGGTGACGAAACCGAGCACCAGCGCGGGGTCGAGCAGCGCGGTGTCCGCAGGCGCGAGGTCACGCGCGATCAGGACGTAGGGCTCGTCGCTGTCCGGGACGCCGGGCATCGGAACCCCGAGCAGCCGGGCGACGATACGATTCCGCACGTCATCGAGGTCAGCCACGCGACCGGCCATGTACTCGCCGGCGCCCGCGAGGAGCTCGCGGTAATGGGAGAACGCGTCATATATAGCGCGCTCCGCCGAGCTGCCGACGGTGATGCGCCGGTCGACATCGGCGATGAGCTCGGGGTCCTGGGCGATCATGGCCTGCGCCTCGAGCACCGCCTGAGCCTCACCGCCGGCCAGGTTGCCACGCGCATTCAGGTCGGCCGCCACGGCTTCCACCGCCTGGCGAGCGCGCCCCTGTTCGCGCTCTGAGTCCTCCGCGGGAATCTGCTTGGCGGGCGGCTCGAGCACCGCCGTCCCCATATGCCGAACTTCGCCGATCGCCACACCGTGGCTCACGCCGACGCCTCGCAGCGTTGTCTCCATTGCACCCGTCTCCGATAGAGCGACGGGCCCAGCCGCCGCGGTGGATGTCGCATCTGCCGTCAGGGACGGCGATGACGTCACTGCCAGCTGAAGAGAGCGTCCCCAGCCTTGACGTCTCCATCCTCCACGAGGCTGGAGAGGGACTCGGCAGTGGCCTCGAGTGCCACGATCGGGCAGATCGGAGACTTACCGGCCGCCTCGACGGCCGCGGGGTCCCAGCGCACGATGGACTGACCGCGCTGCACGGTGTCACCCTTGTTCACGAGCAGCTCGAAGCCCTCGCCGTTGAGCTGGACCGTGTCGATGCCCAGGTGCGTCAGCACGCCGTGACCTTCGTCGTCGACGACGACGAAGGCGTGGGGGTGGAGCGAGACGACGATGCCGCCGACGGGGGCGACGGCCTCGGAGGGCTCGCGCGCGGGGTCGATGGCGGTGCCGGGCCCGACCATCGAGCCGGAGAACACGGGATCCGGTACGGCGGAGAGCCCGATGGCGCGTCCGACAAGCGGGGACGTCACGGTGGTCATGGCAAGCCTCCCAGGGGGTGGAGAGTCGTAGCCGCCGTCACTACTTGTCCTGGACGACGCACTGTGCAGAAGAGTAAGTCATAAAAAGTCCCGGTTCCGCGCGAGAGGTCCCGGTTGACTGAGTAGGGGCACTGCACAAACGATTTGCTCCGGCCCAGCGCCCCATGTACAGTCGGACTCCTGCCTGAGGCAAGCGACGCGGTCAAGCGTCCGGACTCGGCGGCATCTATCAAGTCAGATCCTAATCCCTGGGTCAGCTTCTGCGTGCTCGCAGATGAGTGGTCAGGGAGTCGAAAAAGACCTGATAGAGTTTGGAACACAACGAAGGGAAGCGCCCGGAGGAAAGCCCGAGAGGGTGAGTACAAAGGAAGCGTCCGTTCCTTGAGAACTCAACAGCGTGCCAAAAGTCAACGCCAGATATGTTGATACCCCGTCTTCGGCCGTCATGGTCGGGACGAGGTTCCTTTGAAGAAACATCAGCGAGGACGCTGTGAACCGGAAGATTATTCCTCTTCCTGGTTCCGCTCTCGTG